>DATCGT010000375.1:0-6471 GCA_036508775.1 Tepidiformaceae bacterium
AAGTCCTCGTCGGTTGCCGCCTACAGATTCAGGCTAGTAGCGGCGGCCTGCTCCGCCGCCGTAGCTCCCGCCACCGCCACCGGAGTTCGTGCGCGGCTGCGACTGGAAGCAGTCGCTGCAGTAGACGGGACGGTCGCCTCGGGGCTGGAAGGGAACGCGCGCCGTCTTGCCGCACGTTGCGCAAAGCGCGTCGAACATTTCGCGAGGGCCGCCGAAGCCGCCGCCGCCGCCGCTGCTGCGGCCGCCACCGTCCGAGTCTCGCCGCGTCTGGCGGCAAGTCGGGCATCGGCGAGGATCGTTAGAGAAGCCCTTCGAGGCGTGGAATTCTTGTTCTCCAGCCGTGAAGGTGAATCCGGCGCCGCAATCGGCGCATGCAAGTGTCTTGTCAGCGAATGCCATTCGATGACCTCCTGTTTTTAGGAGATTCCCTACGGTCATCGATCGCCACTGAAAGAAGCTTTATGAAGATGATGGGACGCGGGTTCCTTGCATCCACCGTAACAGGTTCTGAGCGCGTCCGTTGTGGTGAATTTGTGGCCGGGGCTTTGGCGCTGGCGAGCGAGAGGGTGCTCCCCACCTCTCGGCAGGGTCCAGGGCTGTTAGCCCGGCGTCTGCCGCGCGCACCAGGCCGGGCTAACAGCCCCCCGAGGCCGCGTCTTTGCGGAGGGCCCGGCCGGTGCCGGTTCTCCTCCCCGAGCCTTTCAGAGAACGCCTTGGATATCGGTTCGGGCGAAATCGTTGCCGATGTAGAGCAAATGGCAGGCGTTTTCCGCCGCAGCGACATAGGCGAAGCAGTCGCCAAAATTGAGGCCTGCTGGATTTGCACCCTTCCCTCAGCGTTCGTAGGCCTCGGCGATGCGCCGCGCCGAGGCGGATGTTACCGGCACGACCTCAAAGCCGAGTTCATCGATCAGGCGTGCCATTTCGCCTCCCACGTTCCGGTGCGTCGATACGATGAGTGTTTCAGCAACAGTCCCCGCAGAAATCAGGAGGCGTTCTTCGGCTTCGAGTGCAGCGATACAGGCCGTGGACTCCGGCTCGCCAAGGACGATGGCCATCAGGGCCGAAGTATCGACGACGATCATCCAGGCAATCCGTCGTCGCCGTAGAGAAAGTCCTGGCTGCGTGCAGCACTGGGCCCCGCACTCGCTTTGGCGGCGCCGGCTGACCGGGCGGCCTCAAGCACGCTCCTGCGGGCACCTTTGTCCGGGGGTTGATGGATGGGAACGAGGCGCACGGCCGCGTGCCCATGGCGGGTGAGGATGACTTCGTCGCCCGCCTCTGCGCGGCGGACCAGGTCCGTCAATTGGGCCTTGGCCTGGGTGACGGACACCTGCATCGGGCACCTCCTAATATGGACCTGATACTGGTCCATATTCTAAGCGATCTGGACGCGCACCGGCGAAGCCGATGTGAAGGCAGAAGGCCCGGGGCACCGCTCATGACGGCGTTTACGGTGCCTCCACTGTCGTGCCCCCGTCACCTCGAGGGGGCTCCACTTTTGCCGGGTCCCGCGAGATCGGCGACGCAACGCGACGGTCACGTTTTGGCTCCCCAGAGCTGGCGGAAGTCACCGGATACTCCCTGACCGAGTAAGGGTGCTTCACTCGATGTCCACCGGGCACTTCTGAATCTGGGGGCGGGTGTTCACCGGGGATTCCCTGATAGGAATCGCCCCCTTTCCTCCCTGGTCACCACCTCACACCCGCTCGCCGCCAGAACTCTACCTCCCGTTCCCTGATAGGGAATTCACCTACGCCGATGGTCATGGCGTGAACGCTTCACGACCTTCGGCGAACCTCCCCGGCCCCCTTCATGGCCAGTCACTTCCGGCCATTGCGACAGCGATGTTTCGCTCATGGACAGGGGTAAAGGCGCGGGATAGTCGAGAAATGGCCTATCGATTGGGATTGGTTGCGCTCCTCGCGGGCCTGGCGATTGTCGTCGGCACGGGAAAGGGCACGGCCAGTGCTGCCGACCCTCACTACGTTGGCTGTGGCAGTGGCATCACGCTGCCGCGGACCGTCAGCATTGGGCCTGGTGTTGATGCGACGCTCGTTCGCTCTGCCATGGCTGAGTGGAACCAGACCTTCGGAACGGTCTTCGTCGAAGCGCCGACCGGCGGCGACGTTTCCATCATCGCTGACAGCGTCACCTGGGTTGAGATGCCCTGTGCAAGCACGAAGCCGGTCATCCACGTGGGCACCGACGTCGACCTGAACTACTGGATGGCGCACGAACTCGGGCACACGCTCGGCCTCGCCGACCACATCCGCTCCTTTGATGACCCGAGCCGCTACATCAACCCGGGATTGTGCCCCAACGATGGCTACGTCGGCATCATGAGCTACTGCACGCCGCGGGAACTTTGGTTTGGTGCGCAGGACGTCCAGATGATGGATACCCTCTGGCCTGAACTCGTCAGCGGAGTCACCGCGGCGCCGGCAACGGTAGCTGCGACCAGCGGGGCGGATGTGGCGGGGCTGGTCGCCTCCCCTGGGGCCCCGGTTACGACGCTAACAGTTCGAGGATTTGCTCCGGCGATAGCCGCTGGATACCCGGCGCCGCCCGCACCGGTGATGGCATCCTTCACCACTGGTTCCACCCTGGCTCAGTCGGCTGGTTCTGACGTGCTTCAAGCTGAAGCCGTCCCGGGTCAGCCCCCGGTGGCCGAAGCTCCGCCGGTACCAGCGCCTGTAGCCGATCCCTCGGTCGCTGCTGATCAGCAGCCGGTGCTGAGTGGTCAGGCGAATGGAAGCCCCGATGAAGGCTTCACCCTGGCCGGAATGCTCCCCATCGCCATCGTTCTCGGGATGGGGGGCTGGGCATGGAAGCACAGGACCTGGCCGGACTGAGAGGGGTACGTCGAGGGGAGGCAGGACAGCCTCGCTGACATCCTGCTCCCCCGGGCCAGCCTGGCCGGTGTGCGTTTAACCTTCCTGTGACGACCATGCCCGCCAGGTAGGAGAACATTGTTCTCACGGCCTGGAGAACACACTGAAATCGATTGTTCGCTCGATGGCTGCGGTGGCAACCGCCGGATTCGGTCTGCGTGGCGGCGGGTCCGATCACTCAGGCGCTCGCCTTCCTGAGGAGGATGTTCCCCGGGCGCTGCGGGCTTTCTGGGCCGACGGCCTCTTCGCTTCCGCGCAGGATGCGTTCATCCTCGCCTACCTGCCCCTTCTTGCTGCCGAGCTCGGTGCCAGTGCTGTCCAGATCGGCCTGCTCAGCGCGAGCCAGAGCCTCGGCGCGATGGTCGCCTTCTACCCCGGCGCGCTGGCCGCGCGACGGGGTACCAGCCGCCGCTGGATGGTGGTGTTCTACGCCGGGATCCTGGGTCGCCTCATGCTCCTGTTCACGGCGCTCGCTGTCGCTTTCGCTGGTGGCCAGGTCGCCCTTTATCTCGTCATCGTTCTCCTGACGATCAGGGCTTTTCTCAGCAACTTCGTGACCCCGGCCTGGACGTCGCTGGCGGCGGACATTATCCCCTTGGGTCTGCGGGCCCGTTACTTTGCCTCGCGCAATTTCGCGATCAATCTGGCCCTGCTGGCAGTGACACCGCTCGGAGGGCTGGTACTCGATTCGATGGGCTTCCCGGGCGGCTATGTGACCGCCCTCCTGGCGTCGTTCGCCCTCGGCCTGTGCGCGACCGTGGCCTTTTCGCTCATACCGGAGCCGCCCGCGCGGCCCAGGATCGTGCGATCGTTTCGACCGAACCCGGGAATTGTTCTGCGCGACGGCCGGTTCAGAGTCTTCCTCCTCGCCACGTTCTCGCTGCAGTTCGCGACGATGATCGCCGGGCCGTTCTTCAACGTGTATCTCAAGGAGAACCTCTCGGCATCCAACTTCGAAGTCGGGTGGCTGACAACCGCATCCGCAGTGGCGGGCATCGCCGGGCAGCTCGTCTTCGGCGAGTTGATGGCAAAGCGTGGTGGGCTCTGGCTGACGCGGATGTCGCTGGTGATCCTCCCGGCCCTGCCGATCCTGTGGGCGTTTCTGACCCGACCCTGGATGGTCCTGGCACCAAACCTGATTGGCGGGTGCATGTGGGCCGCGTTCAACCTGGCGAATTTCCAGCTCTTGCTCGAATTCACGCACGAAGAAGACCGTGAGGAGTATGTCGCGGTCTTCCAGACGTGCGTGTTCGCGGCCCTGTTCCTGGCGCCGTTCATAGGCGGCCTGATCATCGAACACCTGGGCTACCGGACCGCATTCATCGTCTCCGGTTCGGGTCGGATCGTGTCGACGCTGTTGTTCTTCTTCGCGGTTCGACCACCAACGAGGATTTCATCGGCGACCAGCAGCGAAATGGTCTCCGTCGACGCCGCGGGATAAGAGGCCGGTAGAGCACCGAGCCCCATGCAGCGTCGCGGGCACGCACTTCACGCCATCTGGCCACGCTGGCATACGGCTGAGCGGTCGCTGATGCTGAGTGCCCCGGCTGATGAATCCCTCGTTGACGTGCCGCAGGAGTCATTTCACACTCAATCCATGAGTAAACGTCTCCAGGTGCTTTTGCCAGACGACGAATATCGCGCAGTAGCAGATGCGGCGCAGCGCCAGGGGAAGCCGGTCGCTCGGATCGTGCGGGAGAGCCTTCGTCGCACCTTGGCTGAAGAGACGGACCTGGAACCAGAGCAGCGCATTGCCGCAGTGCTCCGGTTTGCGCGATTCGCCGGGCCCACGGGAGATATCGCACAACTGCTCGATGAGATTGAGCGCGGGCGCGGCCTCGGATGATCTATGTTGACTCGAATGTGCCCATGTACCTGGTTGGGGCGGACCACCCGAACAAGCGGCGAGTCATCGAACTCGTTCCTCAGCTCATGTCCGCCCGCGAACGGCTCGTCACAAGCGCGGAGACCTTCCAGGAGATCCTGCATCGCTATCTCGCGCTTCGCGATCGTCAGCACCTGAACGCCGCGTACGGGGCGCTTGAGGCGATGGTCTCGGTCGTCGCTGAGGTCACAAAGGATGACGTTGATGCTGCACGCGCGATGTCGGGAAGCTACCCGGAGCTTTCCTCTCGTGACTGTCTGCACGTGGCGGTCACGCTTCGCATCGGGTGTTCAAAGATCTGGAGCTACGATACCGGATTCGATGTTGTCGGCGCTGTCCAGAGGATCGAGTAAGGAGGTCCAGGCCACAGCGGGGTAGCCGATCAGCCATCGTGACCACGTGATTCGGACCCCGCCCATCGACTCCAACGGCCGAGGGCGCTGCTAGAATCGACCCAGCGGGAACGTTCCTGGCTCATTTGTAGGTAGGAGAGACATTATGCGGGGAGTCGGATTAACCGAATTTGGAGGGCCCGAGGTACTGCATGTGGTCGAACTGCCTGATGCCCATGCAGGCCCAGGCGAGATACGGATTCGCGTGCACGCGGCCTCGGTCAACCCTACAGATACCGGCGTCAGGGACGGTAGCCGGGCTGAGATGCTCAAGAATGTTCCAACCCCGCACGTACCGGGGATGGATGCAGCGGGATTTGTCGACGAGATCGGGCCCGACACCACCACGGACCTCAAGGTCGGCGACGCTGTGATGGCAATGGCGATCCCCTTCGGCAGCCACGGCGCCTACCGGGAGTCCCTCGTGTTGGCCGCCGACTCGGTCGCGCGGGCACCTGCCGGATCATCCCTCGCCGAAGCCTCCACTCTGCCAATGAACGGGCTGACCGCACGGCTCTCGCTTGACCAGCTTGCCCTCGATCCAGGCCAGACGCTTGCCGTCACCGGCGCGGCA
Source organism: Tepidiformaceae bacterium (assembly GCA_036508775.1). GTDB lineage: Bacteria > Chloroflexota > Dehalococcoidia > Tepidiformales > Tepidiformaceae > JBGPOS01. The sequence continues at coordinate 5,746 of DATCGT010000375.1, forward strand.
GGATGCTATGGCGGCTACGTCGTACAACTTGCCAAAGCAGACGGACTTCGCGTCATCGCAGACGCCTCGGCAGCCGACGAGCAGTTGGTTAGTGACCTTGGCGCCGACATCGTCGTCCGCCGGGGGGACGACATCGCCGCACAGATCCGCGCGGTCTACCGGGACGGGGTTGATGGTCTCGCCGACGGCGCCGTTCAGAACGAACTCGCGGTCGGCGCCGTTCGCGACGGAGGCGCCTTCGCATCCGTGCGCGGCTGGGCTGGCAACACAGAGCGCGGGATAACGTTCCACCGCACGATGGTGCGCAATTACGACCATCGCGCCGATCTTCTCGACCAACTGCGGGAACAGGCTGAGGCTGGACTCGTCACACTGAGGGTCGCCGCGACCTACACGATGGAGCAGGCGGCGGAGGCGCATCGCCGCCTCGAAGCCGGAGGCACTCGCGGCCGCTGCGTCATCCTGTTCTGAACAGTTGGGAGTCCGGCTTGATGGTAAGAGACGATTCCAAGGGTCTGGGACTCCTGCGTTCGAGCTGCGCTCCTACCGCCCCAGATAGTGATGACACGCTGCGGCGGTTAGGCCCAGGCACCGGCCTGGTGAATCAGCGATTCCGGTACTTCTGAGGTTAAATCCCTGGGCAGCCGCCAGCGGATGCCGCGAAAGCATCGGGATGATCGACGTACCCAGGAGGACTTTGCTGGTTTGCCTGGCGGCTGCGCTGAG
>DATCGT010000376.1:0-4940 GCA_036508775.1 Tepidiformaceae bacterium
GTCGCTGCCGGAGGCTGCCAGGTCGGCGTTGCCCGCTGCGACCACTTCGCGCATGGCCCGCTCAGCGGTAGCGCGGAGCAGCGGGTCGGCCAGGATCGTAGCGGTGCCGAGGCCGCCCGCCGCCACGCTGAGCCCATTGAAGGGGATGTTCCAGCCGAGCTTCTCCCAGCGCGCGTAGAGCAGGTTGGGTGCGCTAACCACGTCGATGCCGGAGGAGGCGAAGAGGGCGTGGAGCTTCTCCAGTTTGCCCGGGTCGTCCTGCACGTGGCCGATGGAGACGCGTCCGTAGTCAAGATGGTGGACGACGCCGGGGTCGCCGCGGTTGATGCAGACGAACGCCATCGCGCCGAAAACCCGCTCGGGGCCGAACCATTCCGCGAACTGTCGTTCGAGGCCGTAGCCATTCATCAGAGCGACGACCTTCGTCTCGGGGCCCAGGCAGGGGGCGATGAGGTCGCGGGCCGAGTCGAGGGCAGTCGCCTTGAGTGAGCAGATGACCCAGTCGACGGGCCCGATCTCGGCGGGTGAGGCGTAGGCGGTCACGGTCGGGAGGTGGAAGTCCCCCTGCGGGCTGTGGATGCGCAGGCCGTCCTTGTGGACGGTTTCGAGGTCGCGGCGGAGGAGAAAGCGGACGTCGTGGCCCGCGCGGGCGAGGAGCGCACCGTAGTAGGAGCCGACCGCCCCGGCGCCGATTACCGCGATCGTGATCATAGAAGGGACGATAGTCGAGGTGTGCCCTGGCCGGGAAGCCTAGAACGGCCACCAGCGTGGCTTCGCGGGCTGCGGCACGGCCGCTGGCTGCACCTGGCGAAGGGCGTTGCCGCCGGGCTGCATCGCGCTGCCGATGAGGACGCGCAACTCGTGCTGGGCCTCCTCGGCGCGTTCCAACTGGTGGAGCTGCGCTTTGACCTGGGCCTCCAGCTGGTCTCGCTGGTGGGAGACCTCGGCCAGGAGGTAGCGGGTATATTCGAGTTCGTAGCGAAGCCGCTCGACCTCGGGTTCCGGATGCGGTTGGGGCGGTGTGGTGTAGGCGCCATAGCCAGCGGGGTTCGCCGGGTAGTCGGATGGAGGTGGGGCGAGCTGTGGGGTCGCGGTTGAGGCCGCTGGCGGCGGGACGTTCACGAGGTAGCGGCCCATCGGGTCGATGCGCGCGGCGAGCTGGCCCTGCTGGATCGCCTGCCAGATCGTGTCCGGGGCGACTCCGTAGAGCGAGGCGGCTTCTTCGATGCCCAGTTCTGCCATGGGGCGTTGATGATAGGGCTTCACCGGCATTCGGTGCATCAGGAGGCACCCTACAGGTGTATTATCCGAACATATGTCCGGAAGGCGCGCCACGGTGCTTCACGTCGACCTCGATGCGTTCTACGTGTCGATGGAGTTGCTGCGCCATCCCGAGTTGCGCGGGCAGCCGGTGGTGGTTGGGGGTGGACTCGGGAACCGGGGGGTCGTGAGCACCTGCAGCTACGAGGCCAGGAAGTTCGGCGTGCACTCCGCGATGCCGGTGGCGCAGGCACGGAAACTCTGCCCCCAGGCGGTCTTTCTCCCCACCGATTTCGCGTTCTATGGCCCGGCCTCGAAGCAGTTCCATGCGGTCCTTCGGGACTTCACGCCGGTGGTAGAGTCGGCCGGGGCGGACGAGGCGTACCTCGACGTTGCCGGGAGCGAGGCGCTTTTCGGTGAGCCCGCGCAAATTGCGGCGTCCATCCGGGCGCGCGTACGCGAGGAGATCGGTATTACGGCGTCGGTTGGCGTGAGCGTGAACAAGCTCGTTTCCAAGGTTGCGAGCGACGCCGGGAAGCCGGACGGGCTTGTGGTTGTCGAGGCGGGCGAGGAAGCGGCCTTCTTCGCGCCTCGTCCCATCCGGGAACTGCCGATGGTCGGGCCGAAGACTGCGGCCGTCCTGACGGGGCTGGGCGTGAAGACCATCGGTGACCTTGCGGCGATCCCTGTGGCGGCGCTGCAGGGGAAGTTCGGGCCGCACGGGGCCGAACTGCATGCGAGGTCGCTGGGACAGTTCGACGCGCCGGTGCTCTCCGGTCACGGGGCCGCGAAGTCGGTCAGCCGGGAGGTGACGTTCGAACACGACGAGCCTGCCGATGACTACCTCCGGGCCGTCCTGCGCGGGCAGGCGGAACGGATCGCTGCGGACCTCGTGCGGCAGGGCCGGGCGGCCCGGACAGTGACCTTGAAGCTGCGGTTCCCCCCGTTCGAGACGCTAAGCCGGTCGAAGACCGCCCATGCGGCAATCGACCTCGCGGACGACCTCTTCAGCCTGGCGGCGGAGTTGTTCGAGCAGGCCTGGGCCGAGAATGAGCGCCGACCGGTTCGGCTGGTCGGAATGGGTGCGACGAATCTGCAGGAACGCGCTCGCCAGTTGCGGCTCGGCGAAACGCTCGATGCGGACCGGCTGGCCGAGGCGGTTTCTTCGCTACGGGAGCGGATGGGCGACCGAGCGGTGCTCCGGGGCGCAGAGCTGGGTCGCCGCGAAAGAGGTTGACATGCGGCGAGGACGAGGCAATGATCTGGACGGATTGAGAGGTTTGGTAGGTGCCTGAATCCGGCGCAGTAAAACAAACGTGGGTCACTCTTGGGGCGGCGAGCCAGCTGCTCGGGGTGAGCGAGTCGACAATCCGCCGGTGGGCGGATGCTGGCGAGGTTCGCTCGTATCGGACGAACGGGGGGCATCGCCGGATCCTTGAGTCTGACCTGCACCAGATCGTTGCGCAGGCAGCTGCAGCGCCGGGCCGCGACGCCGACCGGATTAGCGACATCGCGCTGGGTCGAGTAAAGCGACGACTGAGCCGCGGCCGCCAGAACCACACGATGGTCTCGTTGGAGGGACTGTCCGATGAGGGCCGCAGCCGGCTTCGCCTCATGGGGCGGCAGATGGTCGATCTCTTCGCCCGGTACATCTCTTCGGGATCTCGCGGCGACCGCTTCCGCGAGGATGCCCGGACGATCGGGCACGAGTATGGCCGGATGCTGGTGGAGTCCGGTATCGGGTTGACTGCGGCGGTTGCGACGTTCAACCAGTTGCGCCGGTCGCTCGAAGAAACTGCTTCGCAGATCGCGACAGAAGCCGGGCTGCCGACCGACGAAGCGGTCGAGGCGGTCGAGCATACCCTCGAGCTAGCGGACATCGTCCTGGAGGGGATGGCCGAAGTGTATGAGGGCAAGATCCCCACGAAGTAGTCGGTCGCCTGGGCCCGCCCCGCGTGAAGGTTCGGCCGGTGCCTGCCGCGATGTGGCGCGCGGACGTACTATTCGGCCATGGCGGGTCCAATCCCCAGCCTTCGATTTGAACGGGAAGCCTGGAAAGCAGGCGCCCACTGGGTCGCCGGCGTCGACGAGGTTGGTGTCGGCCCCCTGGCCGGACCTGTTGCCGCGGCGATGGTCGCCCTGCCTGCAGGCAAGCGGTTCAAGTGGTACAGGTTCGTCCGCGACTCCAAGGTCCTGAAGGAGAGCGTGCGGGACGAACTCGCTGCCGAGATCAAAGCGAGCGTGCCCTGGGCGCTCGGCTGGGCGTCACACGAAGAGATCGACCGGGTCAACATCTACCAGGCGCGCAAGCTCTGCATGGTGCGGGCCTACGAAGCGTTGCCGGTGCGGCCGGACGCGATCATCTCCGATGCGCTCGACCTGCCACTGCCGAATGTACGCGCTGTAATCGACGGGGATGCCCTCAGCATCGCCGTCGGTGCGGCCTCGATCGTGGCGAAGGTGGCACGCGACGCGCTGATGGTCGAGATGTGTGAGCGCTACCCGGGCTACGGCTTCTGCCACAATCGGGGGTATCCGACGCCCGAGCACAAACGGCTCCTGCTGGCGCGCGGGCCATGCGAAATCCACCGGCGCAGCTTCGCGCCGGTCGCCCAGTTTTCGCTGGCGCTGTGAACGCGCGCCAGGAGTTCGGCGACTTCGGAGAACGGGTGGCGCCGCACCGGCTGGAGGCCAGTGGCATGCAGGTCGTCGCACGGAAGGTGCGGACCCGCGGCGGTGAGATCGATCTCATCGCACATGATGGGGATGACGTAGTGTTCGTCGAAGTGCGAACGCGCCACGCGGGCCGGGGCTCGCTGCACAGAGCCTCACGCCCGTAAAGCTACGGAGGATGTGGCAGTGCGCGATGGATTACTGCGAAGGGGCCGGGGTGGCGCCGGAGCGGGTGCGCATCGACGTCGTCAGCATTGATGTGGGACCGCGAGGCGAGACGGCATCGATCGAACACTTCCGCGGGATAGAGATTCCCGGATAGGCGGTCGTTGCCGGGCGGCCGTTCCGAACCTAGCATTCGGACATGACGCACTCGAAGGTACGTGCGGCGGTCATCGAGGATGTGCCGCGCCTCACCGAGATCTACAACCACTACATCGTGAATACGCCTGCGACGTTCGACATCGAACCGTTCACGGTGGAACAGCGGATGGAATGGTTCTCTCACTACGCATCGACGGGATCCCACCGAGTCCTCGTAGCCGAGGCCGACGGCGTAGTTCTGGGTGCGACGTGGTCGAGCCAGTTCCGCGTCAAGCGCGCCTACGACACGACGGTCGAAACGAGCGTCTACTGTGCGCCGGAGGCAACGGGCCAGGGCATCGGAACCTTGTTGTACCAGGCGCTCTTCAAGGCGCTGGACGGTCAGCCGCTGCGGCGGGCGGTGGCCGGGATCACGATGCCGAACGAGGTATCGGTGCGGCTCCACGAACGGTTTGGGTTCCGCAAGGTAGGCACGTTCTCCGAGGTGGGGAAGAAGTTCGGCCGCTACTGGGACGTCGCCTGGTTCGAGCGGGAGCTCTGATGGCGGATGCCGCCGCCGGGTCTCTCGCTTATCATGAGCGTATGCCTATCTATGAGTTCCGCTGCGCCGACTGCGGAAAGATCACGAACTACTTCACGCGTAAGATCGACGCAGAGATCAGCACCGCCTGCGAGCACTGCGG
>DATCGT010000377.1:0-4129 GCA_036508775.1 Tepidiformaceae bacterium
TGAACCCGTCGAGGTCCAAGAACAGCACCGCGACACGCTGGTGCTGGCGCCGGGCACGAGCCAGTGCCTGAGTGAGCCGATCCGCAACCAACACCCGGTTGGGCAGGCCAATCAGGGCGTCGTGTACAGCCTGATGCTGGAGGGCCCGCTGCGCCTTGGCTCGGGCGGTGATGTCTCGGGTGATGGCCAAGCATTCGACGACTGCGCCAGCCTGGTCGTACACCGGCGACACGGCGAACGAGATGTCGATAAGCGCCCCTTCTTTGTGCCGGCGGGTGGTCTCGAGGCGCTCCACGGTCTCACCGAGGGCGACGCGGCGGAGTACATCAGCGAGCTCGTCTTTGAACGCGTCGGGTGCGAGCATCCCCGCGTAATGGCCGATGACCTCATCGGCGCTGTAGCCGTAGAGGTTTTCGGCGCCGCGGTTCCAGCTGATGATGGTGCCATCGATCGTCTTGCCGACGATCGCGTCGCCGCTCGAATCGATGATGGCAGACAGACGGCGAATGGCTTCCTGCGCCTGCTTGCGTTCGGTGATATCTGCTGACACCCCGATGGCTGGCCCGAAACACCACTTGAGGCGCTGAAGGCGCAGATCGGCAGCCTCGTCCGTAGTGCGCAGCGAATCAAACGCTGCCTCCGTCGAATGCTCGGCAAACACTGCGGACGTATCGTTCTGAGAACCGGACGCCGCATCTGACCGCCCTCGTCGGCATAGCGGAGCCGGTCCCCGTTTGAGTGGCTGATTGCTGGTCATCGAAGTGCTTCTTGTCTATTAGTTGGCCTCCGTACCCCACAGTATCGCTTAAATATCCGCGCTTCTACCAAATGCGGTGCTTCCCGTGACAGGTCACGTCGAGACCGTGTGAATTCGTCATTCAACATATCGTGTCAATTCGTCATTAATGCACCGTTGTGTCATCGCCGGTTTGGTAGCGTTCGGAGAAACCGAGTGCGCCACGTGCGCCCATGACAGCTGACACGGGAGGTCTGTATTCATGGAGGACGCCGCTGCCACGTCTGCGATGCGCGAGATCCTGGACGTCATTTCCCACAGTCAGGCGCCCGTGATGGTTCTTCAGGTTCCCTCGTTTGTCATCACCGCCGCGAGCCCAGGCGCCCATGAGCTGCTCGATGCCCTCGCCCAGCCGCTCATCGGACGCAGTCTGATGGACTTCACCGAGGGCCATCCCTCGGGCGCGATGGCGCTGCTGGCGGCCGGTCGGATCACCGGGTATGAAACCATGCAAGTGCTCAAACTGACGGGCCAACGACGTCGCCTGTGGGTAAGCGCGCTCCCGGACACAGGGCCGACGCCGGTTGTGATTGCGATGCTGGTGAAGGAAGACGCATCCGGCCGAGTTTTGGTTCCATGGAAGGATGACGATGCGCTGTCGCCGTTGATCGGCTCCACCGATGCCCGCCTCATGGTCGACCGTGTCAGCAGTGAAGTGTTTGAGTCTTTGGGTTATCGGGCGCGGGAGATCATCGGTACTTCCTTCCTGGCGTTGATCGTGCCCGAAGATATTGCCGACGTGCTGTTGGCCCTGGCCCAGACGTCCAAGCACAAAGAAGGTGTCACATTGCGGGTGGGTGCGATAGCTGCCGACATGGTTCCCGTGACCTGTCAGCTGGTGTTGCTCCCGTTGACACCAGCACCGAGCTGCGCTTTCGCTTTGCTCACCGAGGAGTCCGACGGCCCCGCAGACGAGCGCGCCATCGCTGACCTGATCACGCGCCTCGGCCGCAGGATCCGGAGCGCGATGACGTCGCAGGCCGTCGCGTCGGCGCCGCTGCGCTCTGACGTCGACTTGGGACGTCTGGGCAGCCGCGACCTCGAAATCGTCACGCGACTGGTCGCCGGCGACAGGGTGTCCTCGATCGCGAAGCGACTGTTCCTGAGCGAGGGCACGATACGTAACCACCTATCTTCGGTCTTTGGCAAGCTCGGAGTGAGAACCCAGCAGGAGCTGATCGAATTGCTTCGGCCAGCGCCCGCCGCCGACATCAACCGGTAGCTCCAGGGCCATCGGCTTCACGGCACCAACGCCTGCCGCCGTGAAGGTACCGCTTCGGCGATCCTCGGGCTTGTCGATGCACCCCGACGGCCTAGCAGCTGCCAGCAGAGCCTGCATCACCGAAAGCGTTACCACCGCGGCGTCGGAGATCATCGGGGCGATACCCACCACGGGGCCACGGAATGCGATGCCGATGGTCCGTTAGCAAGTCATCGCTACGGACATACAGTGCCGCGGGATGGGGGCTCTTCGGATGGGCGTCCACAAGCACCCGTGGTTCGACGTTGGGTGAGAAACGCCGATTCTGGCCACCGTTCGCCAACCGCCCCGAATAACATGCCGGGCCGACCCTTGGAATTAGCCATGGACTCTGTTTCGTCGAGGGATTTGGGCTAACTCGGCGGTACTTACAAATTTGAACAGCTCTTTACCTAGAGGGAAGGTTTATTTACCAGGTAAAGAGACTCTCTTTACCCTCGCGAGTCTCGCGTGGAGAACATCGGGTAATAGGAGGCAGGACATGTCTGGTCAAAAGCGCGGAGGTTGAGCAAGTGGGCGAGGGCTCGGCGCGAAGGACGGGTGCATGAATGGACGGTACCTCCGGTGCATGAGGCTGGGGCCTTCAGGACTTGCTCCTGTATCGCGGACACAGCAAGTCCGGGCGCTCAGTTCGCAGGGCCTAGAAGTACAGCAGCTCAGTACAGCAGAGCCATTGAATTCGACAGGGCTTCCTTGTCTTCGAACGCCCAGATCCGTGCGCTGACACGCCTGATCGACCGCCGTGCCCCGAGTTCGCAACGAGGGGGTCAGGGGTTCGAGTCCCCTCAGCTCCACCCGAGGTATTTCCCGGATCCCGAGTTTGTTCGGGCGGGGCAGGCATGACGAAGGGCGCCCGACCACCGGTCAGGTGCCCTTCGTGTACTCGGTTATCGCCCAACGGCACACCACAGGGTCTAACGTCCTGAAAGAGGCCAGTCTGCTTGACCACTGACAGGGGGTAAACCATGGATCACAAGTCTGGACGGTTCTACTTCGATGGTGGAGCGGGCAGCTACCTGGTCACCGGGATCCGCGCTGCTTTCATCACCATCTGCACATTCGGGATGGGCTTCCCGTACGCACTCGTGCTGCTCGAGCGCTGGCGTGCCAAGCACACCTACATCAACGGCCAGCGGCTCATGTTCTCCGGCACCGGCATAGGTCTGTTCGCTCTGTCGATCAAGTTGTGCCTACTGTGCTTTATCACCTTTGGCATCTACTCCTTCTGGGCGGTGCCCCGTCTCCAGGAGTGGAAGGTCGAGCACACCGACTTCGATCCCACCTGGCAGCCCAAAACCCTCGGCTGAATCCGTCTGCCGGTCCATCTGACTTCGCCTATGGCCGACCCCCGGACCGAATGCGTGCGCTGAACGGTTCGTCGTGCTGATCTCTCAGGTGCGCCGAAGCGCGAGAACCGGGATCGTGCGGACGCCGGCCGTCTTCGTGGCGTACTGGGCGAAGCCGGAGTAGCGGCCCGCCTGCTTGTCGTAGACGTGGTCACGTTCCTGCCCCGTGAGTTCGCTCACGCTGACCTGGAAGGTCTGAGTACCAACCTCCACTTCGGCCTGGCCTGCGGACTTGAGGTTGTAGTACCAGTCCGGATTGGTGGGGGCACCAGCCTTTGACGCGAAGACGTAGATGGTCGCTGGGTCATCCTCATCGGTCAGGTACATCATCGGAGACACGAAGTCGCGGCCGCTCTTGCGCCCCCGGTGATGCACCAGCGCGATGGGTGCGCCCTTAAACGCACCACCTACTCGGCCTTCGTTCCTCCGAAACTCGGCAATGATCTTCGCGTTCCAGTCGGTCGTTGCTGTCACCTCTGTCGCTCCTCTCCTTGAACCTTCAATCTCGTGCAACGCGCAGCGGACGCTGGTACTTCCAGTGGTCGTCATGACTTTGGTGTCTGCGTGGCAGGGTTGGGCTCATGCAGCTGCGCGATCCGGTCCACCTCGTCAGCCGTCGTGCGGTCGCATACTGGACGGTGCGGGCGGTTCCACTGTGGCTCGTGGTGCTGGTCGCAGAGCTTTTTTGGCTGTCCAGCTCGGGGGATCACTCTGGTCTGCGCGTCG
>DATCGT010000378.1:0-7350 GCA_036508775.1 Tepidiformaceae bacterium
GAGGCGTGGTTCAGGATGTTCCGCGACATCGACGAGATTTCCAGCTTCGACCGCTCGGCGTAGATCTCCTTGCGGAGGTCATGCACGGCTTTCGACCCGGGCGCCGCGTAGAACGCGAACTCGATGACGTGGCACGCCAGCCGGAGATTCCCTTCCGTTTTGAGCGCCGCCGCCCGTTCGAGGACGCGCTCGACCCCCCCGGCCAGCGCCACCCACTCGACCGCCTGCTCGGCCCGCGGCGCCGGGAGGAGGTTGTCGTACTCCCCGTCCCACCATCCCCCGTACAGCCGCCAGATGTTCCGAATGATGAACTGCGGGTGGTCATAGACCGGCCGCAGGTACGGCTTTTCCAGCAGCCGATCCGGTATCTGCACCTCGTGGAGGATCCGGTCGAGCGTCGCCCCCGTGTTCATCAGCGCGAGCACCTGGCCCTCGATGACTTCGAGGACCTCCGCCGTGTCACTCAACGCCGCGTGGATGCGCTCGGCCCCGAAGATCGGTAGACCATGCCCCGGCACCATGATCTCCGCCCCCAGCCCTGCCATCTCCCGCAAGGCCGCTGCCCACTCCCCGACATAACGCTGCACTTTCTGCGGGTTGCCCGCGTTGGGCGTCGCCCAGATGAACAGGTCCCCCGGCGCGAGAATTCGCCGCTCCGGGATCCACGTCCAGGTGGCGTCCTCAGTCTCGCCGCGCGCGTAGTGCAACTCGAATGTGAGCCCACCGTTCCGGAATGTGAGCCGGTCCATGTATTCGACGTCCGGATAGCGGTACTGCTCCTGCCAATGGAACTGGGGAACGAGGATGGCGAACTGGCGCGCGTTGATGGCGGTGTTCCACCCGAGCGTCTTCTTGTAGCGGTCGAAATTTCGCGCCACATTCTCGTGGGCATAGACAAGCGGACGTGCCCAGCCGCGATCGACCGCCTCCAGCTCGAAAGGCCCGACTCCGAACACGTGGTCCACGTGATGGTGCGAGAACACGGCCGCCGCCAGCGCTGTGTCCGGGCGCCATCTGCGCACCGCCTCATGGAGGGGGCGAGCGTCGTTGATCGCGCCCGTGTCCAGCATGACCAGCCCGGCCCCGGTATCGATCGTGTTCGCGCTGGCCAGTCCCTTGTAGAACAGCAAGCCTTCGGCGATCTCCTGCCCTTCCGTGAGCCGGAGCTGCAGCGGGTGGTGCTCGTGGACGATGTCGCCCTCGCCGTTCCAGAGCAGCTCCGCGAGTTCTCGTACATCGGCCATTGCAAACCTACCTCGCCAGGATTCCCTCAGTGACGACAATCCGGTCCTTCACCAGACGCTGGAGATCGCCGCCCCGCCCGATTTCCTCGAGAATGCTCGCCGCATCGGCGCCCGGTGGGGGCGTTGGCCGCCCCGGCCGCACGGGCGTCCGCGAAAGCCGTGGGCTGGGCCCGCAATGGGTCATCATCCCGACGCCGTCGAGTTCGCGCGTCACGCTCAGCCCGTGCTCGCGTGCCCACGGGTCGGTCATCATCTGCCCCGGGCTGGTCACGCGGTGCGCTCCCGCACCGGCGGCCAGGAGCCGTTTCGACCACTCATCGGCGCTCTCGCCCGCGAAGCGGTCCTCCAGGAAGGCCTCCAGCGCCTTGCCTTCCGCGTTGCTGATGCCCTGGAGCCCTGGAACACGCTCGAGCGCCGGCAGCAGCGATCTTGGCGCGGCGAAGAAGAACCAGCCGTCGTTCCCGCAGTAGAGACGGTTCAGCGGCCCGCTGCCCAGCGCATCCTGTCCTCGCGGCTCGTTCCACCGCTTCCCCGCGTAGTCTTGCAGGTACATCGATTGCAGCGCGCAGGCGGTGTCAGCCAGTGAGCTGCTAACGTGCTGGCCCTGACCCGTCCGCTGCCGGTGAAAGAGCGCGAGCGCCACGCCGTACGCCCCCATGATGCCGGTACCGTAGTCGTTCACGGCGTAGGGCTGGAGCGTCGGACGCCCGGAACCGCCGAAGCGTTCCTGCATCCCCGTCGCCGCCTGCGCGATCTGCTCATGCCCCGGCCGCCCCGAATAGCTGCCAACCTGCCCGTACGCATTCAGGGATGCGTAGACGATGTCGGGCTTGCGGGCTTTGACCGCCTCGTAGCCAATCCCGAGCCGGTCGGCCACGCCCTTCCGGAAGTTCTGCACCACCACGTCCGCGTCTTCGACCAGCCGCCAGAAAATGCCGAGGCCCTCTTCGCTCTTCAGGTCCAGGATGATGCTGCGCTTGGCCCGGTTGATATCGTTGTGAAAGGCCACGGCCGCCCGCGTCGGGCTGTCGATCTTGATGACGTCCGCACCAAATTCGGCCAGCGTTCGCCCGCAGGTCGGGCCCGCAAGGACGATGCAAAGGTCGAGCACCTTCACGCCATCGAGCGCCGCCTTCACCTCTGCGTCGCCCTGGCCCGCCGCCGGAGGCTCCGGCCACGATGCGATCTCCGACAGGATCTGGGCACGATCCGCGTCCGGGAGGTGCCGCGTCGAACGGATCGCCCCAGGCGTCATCGCAAGTCGCACGCCGATGCCCGCTTCGCGGACCTTCCCAAGCTGCGGGTCATGGACGTCGAGGACGATACTCGAGTCCAGCGCCCCGGGGTCCTGGAGCCACTCCGCGCTCGTCCGGCAGACGGCACACTCCGTACCGATCTCGGCGGAGAAGGTCTCCCACTCCTGCGCCGTCCGCGTCAGGAACAGCTCTTCCGTCCGCTTCCTTAGCTCTTCCGGTGGCAGGCCCTCGTCGACCCACTTGGCCGCGCCCGTCGCTTCCAGAAAGTCCCGCGCATTGAGGTTGCCACCCATGTACATCACCCAGCGCCCGTCTTTGCACTGGAGCTGTCCCCCGACGCCCATCGCCCGGTTATTGCGCGCGTCGGCGTCCGGCGGGGGCGGGCCATTGTGAATCCGCTGCCCCTGGTAACCCATCGCAGTGAAGTTCGCGTCGTAGAGCGGCATCTCGATTCGCTGCCCCAGCCCGTCGCGCCCACGCGCGCTTAGCGCCATCGCGATGCTGGTCGCGCCGAGGAATGCGGCGTATGTCGAGGAAATCGGGACCGCCGTGAAGATCGGCCGCTCCCGCCGGGCGTGGATACCACCGGCCGCCGCAACCACGCCCTCCCAGGCTGGAACCGCGGCCCGCGGGTCATCCGAGGCGAACCCCGGGAGCGAGCAGTACAGCAGGCGCGGGTTCGCCGCCATCATCGCCTCCGCGCCCAGTCCCAGCCGGTCCATGACGCCTGGCCGGAAGTTTTCGATGAGCACGTCAGCGGTGGCGATCAGCGATCGTGCCGTGGCGACATCACCGGGATCCTTGAGGTCGAGAAGGATGCTGCGCTTGCCGCGATTCCACGTCGCATTCGCCGGCACGTCCCACGCAGGCCCGCCCGGCGGGTCGACGCGGACGACGTCCGCCCCCTGGTCGGCGAGAAACATCGCGGTCAATGGCCCCGCGATGTACTGCCCGAAATCGATAACGCGAACGCCCTCAAGCACGCCCATTTGCCACTCCTCAGCGGAAAGTCTCTTGACCGCGGCCAACGATAACGAATCTCCAGCCCCGAGACACGGTCCTTACCTCTTTGCTGCCAACCTGACGGCGCGCCTATACTGGGTATGCCGTCGCCGCCCGATCAGTGGAGGATTTTCCCCCTCTCGTGATGCCCGATTCGGACAATCCGCGCGAAGCCTGTGGCGTCTTCGGGGTCTACGGACCCGGTGAAGACGTAGCCCGGCTCACCTTCTACGGTCTTTACGCGCTCCAACATCGAGGCCAGGAAAGCGCCGGCATCGCAACCAGCAGCGGTGGCGACCGCTTCGCCGTCCGCACCGGCATGGGCCTCGTCTCCCAGGTTTTCGACGAAGAGGACCTCGCCTTCCTCAAGGGCCACATCGCCATAGGCCACACCCGTTACAGCACCGCCGGCGGTTCGATCGCCTGCAACGCACAGCCGATCGTCGTGCGCGACCCCGAAACCGGCGCCTCGATCGCCCTCGCCCACAATGGCAACCTCACCAACGTCGAGTTGCTCCGGGCTGACCTCCAGGCGCAGGGCGTGACCTTCGACGGGACGGCCGATTCGGAGGTCATCGCGCACCTCCTGGCCCGCGCCCCCGCCGGCACCTGGGATGAACGCTTCCACTACGTGATGCGTCGGATTGAAGGCGCCTACAGCCTAGCGATCATGGTCGGCGACACTCTCTTCGCCGTCCGGGACCCGATGGGCGTCCGGCCCCTCTGTATCGGCAAACTGAACGGCCACGGCTGGGTGGTGGCCTCGGAATCGTGCGCGCTCGAACATCTCGGCGTGCCGCTCGTCCGAGAAGTCGAGCCCGGCGAGGTCATCCAGATCGACTCGACCGGCATGCGAAGCTTCTTCCCCGTTGCCCCAGCTCGTCGGCTGGCGGCCTGCACGTTCGAATACCTCTATTTCGCCCGGCCCGACTCGAAACTGGCGGGTCGCCTCCTTTACGCCGCCCGCGAGGACATGGGGGCTGCCCTGGCGCAGGAGCATCCGGTGGATGCGGACGTCGTCATCGGCGTCCCGGACAGCGCCACCGCCGCCGCCATCGGCTATGCGCGCTCCTCGGGCATCCCCTTCCGCGAGGGGCTGGTCAAGAACCGCTACGTCGGCAGGACCTTTATCCAGCCCGACCAGCGCATCCGCGACGCCGGCGTCAGCTTGAAGTTCAACGCCCTCGGCGAAGTCCTTGGCGGCAAGCGCGTCATCGTCGTCGACGACAGCATTGTCCGCGGCACCACCACCCCGCGCGTCGTCAGCCTCATCCGCAAGGCCGGGGCGGCCGAGGTGCACGTCCGCATCACGGCGCCTCCAATCGTTTCGCCATGTTTCTTCGGCGTCGATATGGCGACGAAGTGGGAGTTGATCGCCGCCAACAAGTCCGTCGATGAGATCCGCCGCCACATCGGAGCCGATTCCCTCGGATATCTCAGCCTCGATGGGCTCGTGAATGCGACCGGCCAGCCCGCCAACGCGCTCTGCAACGCCTGCTTCACCAGCAGCTACCCGATCGACGTCCAGATGCAGCTCGACCGCCTGGAACTCCCCGGCGGAGCCCAACCCGCCCTGGCCGCTGCCGAGAGCCTGAACCGGGCTGGCGGGCCGTAGCCGCGCAATACGCCAGTCCTCTGTATCCTTTGAACCGTGACTGAAGAACCACGAGCCTACGCAGCCGCCGGCGTTGATATCGCCGCGCGCGGCAAATTCGCTGCCACTCTGCCGGGAATCCTCAAGCAGGCACGCCGCCCCGAGGTTCTGAGTGACGCGGGCCCCTTCGCGGGCCTCTTTCGCCTCGGCGGACGCTTCAATGACCCCGTCCTCGCCGCCAGTGCCGATGGCATCGGAACGAAGGTGAAGCTGCACCTCGCCGCGAACCGCCTCGACCTTTGCGGGCCCGACATTCTCGCCGCCTGTGCAAACGACCTCCTCGCCTGCGGCGCCGAGCCACTCTTCTTCCTCGACTACATCGCCGGGAACGGCCTCACGAACGAACAGAAGACCACCCTCGTCGAAGGCGTCGCCCGTGCCTGCGCCGAATCGAACTGTGCCCTCCTAGGCGGCGAAACCGCCGACATGCCCGACGTCTACTCGCCGGGTGAGTTCGACCTCGCCGGCTTCATCGTCGGCGTCGTCGAGCGCGAAAAGATCATCGACGGTTCGAAGGTGAAGGCCGGCGACCTCATCTTCGGCCTCCCGAGTTCCGGACCGCACACCAACGGCTATTCACTCGCCCGGAAGGTGCTCGGGATCGCGAACGGAGAATCCCCGGAAGAGACCCGTCGCCTGCTCGATGAGCGGCCCGCCGTCCTTGGCGGCCAGACCGTCGAAGAGGCGATACTCGCCGTTCACCGCCCCTATTACTCGGCCCTCGCCCCCCTCTTCGACCGCGTCCACGCAATCGCCCACATCACGGGCGGCGGCTACAACGAGAACGTCCCTCGCGTCCTTCCGGAAGGCCTGACCGCCATCTTCGATACGCGTTCATGGCCCGTGCTCCCCGTCTTCCGGCTCCTCCAGCAACGCGGAGAGATCAGCGCCGACGAGATGTACGAGGTCTTCAACATGGGGATAGGCATCGTCTTCATGGTCGACCCCGCCGACGCCGATGCGATTCGGCGAGAGTCGCCCGAAGCGATGGAAATCGGGCGGGTCGCCCCGGCCACTGGCCGCCGGGTGGAACTCTTCGGTCTGTAGCCGCCACGGCGCGACTCTTTCCCGAGTCATTTACCCATGATCCAGGTGAGTCGCCGTCCGGACGAACGCGTTCGACCTTGAGCCGTCTCGAACCGCTCCCCCTCTGGCGGTTCCGCGCGGCCGGGGCCCCGCCAGACACGCCCGTCCGGGCGAGCGACTCGACAACCCGGGGTTATCCCTCTCGCACCTCATGGCCGCAAGCCAGTCGATGAGATCCTGTATCGACCGTGTGTTGACGATCCGGCCCTGGGGAACTTCGCTGGCTTCAGCGAGTTCGCACCCGTTGATCTGCCACTCGAGCTGGCCGGGCGCGTGAGCATCGCTATCGATTGAGACGTCGCACCCCAGTTCCAACGCGAGGAACGACAATAGGCCCCACAAGGAGACATGCCCCATGGAAACCTACGAAGCCATCCGAACGATGCTCGCCGTTCGCAAGTACCAGGACCGCCCGATCTCGGACGAGATCGTCCACCGCATCGTCGAAGCCGCGCGCCTCACCGGCAGTTCACGGAACGGACAGCCGTGGCACTTTGTCGTCGTCCAGGACCCCGAGCGCCTGAAGGAACTCGGCGGCCTGACCCGGAGCGGTCCCTACACCGCCCAGTCCGTGCTGGCCATCGTGGTCGCGGTCGAGCGCTCGTCGCCATACGGGATGTCCGATGCCAGCCGCGCGATCCAGTCCATGATGCTCACCGCCTGGGAGGAAGGGATTGGCTCCAACTGGGCCGGTTTCGCCAACCTCGAAACGGTGGCCGAATTCCTCGGAATCCCGTCGGACTTCCAGGTGATCGCCGTCGTCCCCTTCGGATACCCGGTCGACCGCATCGGCAAAGGGAAGAAGAAGCGCAAGCCGCTGGCCGAGATCGCCCACAGAGAGCGCTGGGACCAGCCGTTCGAATAGTGCCAGCCGTGGCTAGTTGCGAGCCCCCGCGTGGGCGCGATGTTCGACCATCGTGCAGCGGTCCTGCGTCGCCGCGAGGCCGCCGGCACTGGCTTTCGCAAGCCCCGCGTCGTTCGTGATGCCCTGCTGCAGCCAGACTCCGCCCGCCTTGATGGCGATCGCGTCGTCGATGATTGGTCCCGTGTGCTCCGACCGGACAAACACGTCCACCAGGTCGACGTGCTCGGGGATGTCTCGCAGCGA
>DATCGT010000379.1:0-5313 GCA_036508775.1 Tepidiformaceae bacterium
TGAGAACGCGATCCGCGACCTGAAATATGGTGTCGGTTTAAACCACCTGCCCTCGGGGAAATTTGGCGCCAACGGGGCCTGGCTGGCGGTCCAGGTGATCGCCCACAACCTCGCCCGCTGGACGGCGCGCATCGGCCTCGGAGAAGGAATCGTAACGACGAAGACCCTCCGCCAACAGCTGTTCAGCGTTCCTGGGTGGCTTACCCGCTCGGCCCGCGTCGTCACTGTCCACCTGCCCGCCCGCTGGCCATGGGCTGTCCGCTTCACCGCCGCCCTGGCGACGCTGCGGGCGCTCTCGCCACCGGCCTGACGCCACCAGCTCCTTGATGTCGCCGCCTCCGCCGGGCAGCAGCATGCCCGCGACCCAGCTCGTCAGCCCCGGTCAGCCCTCAATCCGCCCATTCAGGCCGTCACCGCCCGCCAGAATGGCGAATTTGGCACTCATCTGCCCTCTCGCACCGAGCTGCCAGCCAACAGGACTACGATTCAGCCTTCACCAACCTGCGTCAGCCGCACCATCGGTGGATTCGGGCTTAGCAACCCTATCGATCAGTTCGCTTCCGTCGCCTTGTCCAGGAACGGCCGCGCAGCCGCGGCAAGCGCGCGGTTCTGCGGCTTCTGGAGGAACGGGTCCTTCGCCAGCACCTCTTCGGCGATCCCCCGCGCGCGCGTCAGCAGGTCGCGATCGCTGAGCCTCGCAACCCGGAGCATCGTGTTCGCCCCGCTCTGCAGGCGGCCCCACGTCTCCCCCTCGCCTCGCATCTGCAGGTCGACCTCCGCGAGCTGGAACCCGTCCGTCGTCTCGACCATCGCCTCCAGCCGCTCGCGGGCATCGGGCCCCGGGTCCTCCTCCGTGCTGAAGAGCATGCAGTAGCTCTGCATCGCCGACCGCCCGACACGCCCCCGGAACTGGTGGAGCTGGCTCAACCCGAAGCGCTCCGCCCCTTCGATGACGATCACCGTCGCGTTCGGTATGTCGATCCCAACTTCGATCACGCTCGTCGAGACGAGCACGTCGTTATCCTTGTGCGCGAAGCGCTCCATGATCTCGTCCTTCTGGCGCCCCGGCATCCGGCCGTGGAGCAGGGCCAGGCGGTAGTTCCGCAGCGGCCCCGTGCGCAGCCGCTCGAACTCTTCCTCCGCCGAGCGCGCGTCCATGACCTCCGACTCCTCGACCAGCGGGCAGATGACGAACGCCTGCTCGCCCTCGTCGAGGTGCTCGCGGATAAAATCGTAGGCTTCCGCCCGCTCCGAAGGCTCCACCCAGACGGTGTTGACCGGCTTCCGCCCCGGCGGCATTTCGTCGATGGTCGAAACCTCGAGGTCGCCGTAAACGGTCAGCGCCAGCGTCCGTGGAATCGGCGTCGCGGTCATCACGAGGAGGTGGGGGTTCGTGCCCTTCTGGCGCAGTTTCGCCCGCTGCATCACGCCAAACCGATGCTGCTCGTCAACGATCGCCAACCCCAGCCGCGGGATCTGCACGTTGTCCTCGAGCAGCGCATGCGTCCCGATAATGATGTCCGCGCCGCCGTGGACCGCGTCGCTGCGGATCTGTTCCTTCTGCGCCGGCGTCAGCGAACCCGTGAGCAACAGCGCTCGCAGCGGCCTCCCCAGCCACGGCGGCGCGAAGACGCCATCCAGCGCTGGCAGGTCGTGCCCCCCGAGCATCCGAGACAGCGAGCGGTAGTGCTGTTCCGCCAGGATCTCGGTCGGGGCCATCAGCACCGCCTGGTACCCCGAAGCCACTGCCGCGAACATCGCCGAGAACGCGACGACGGTCTTGCCGCTGCCGACGTCGCCCTGCAGCAGCCGCAACATGGGTCGCGGCCCGCGCAGGTCCCGGTGAATCTCGTCGACGCAGACCTGCTGCGACTTTGTGAGCCCAAACGGCAGCGAGTCGACGAACGGCCGCATCCGATCGCCCATCGACAGCGAGGGCGCGGTCACGCCTTCCTGCCATTGCGCCCGCCTCACCAGGACCGCCGCCTGGATGGCGACGAACTCCCCGAGTGCGAGCCGCTGGCGAGCGACCTCCGCCTCCTGGAACGAAGGCGGGTAGTGGTAGGTCCGGATCGACTCTGCCAGCGGCGACAGCCGCATGCGGTCCCGAATCGCCGCCGGGATAGGGTCGGGCACTTTGTCCGCGAGCTGGTCGACAGCGGTCTTTACGGCTCGACGGAGCGTTCGCTGGCTGAGCCCCTGCGTTGAGGGGTAGACCGGCACCAGCCGGCCCGTATGCATCAACTCGGTATCGAACGGCTCGAACTCCGGGTTCTCCATCTGGAGCCGGCCCCGGTACAGCCGCACCTTCCCCGACACGACGAGCGAGTCGCCCTCATGCATGCCCCGCGCGACGTACGGCATGTTGAACCACGAGATCTTGAGCGCGCCCGAACCGTCGTTGATGACGGCCTCGGACCCGCGCACCCGCCGCCCGTAGCGGATCTCGCGCACCGAGATCACCTGTCCGATGACCGTCACCGGCACTGCGGTTGGCTGCAGCTCGGAGATCTTCTTCCGGTCGGTGAAGTCGTTGAAGCGCCGCGGGAAGAGGTGAACCGCATCCCCGGCGGTCTCGACCCCCAGCTTCACCAATCGTGCCTCGCCCGACCTGCCCAGACCCGGCAGCTTCGAAGTCGGCGAGTTCAGCTCCAGCGTCGACGACCGCACGGGCGCGGCAGGTCTCGCCCCGATCACGATCTCTCGCTTGGCCCGTGACCGGACCACCGGGGGCCTCTCACCGTTCACCGGGCCCGGCTCCGACGTCTCCTCGATCTGAGCGATGGTCGCCAGGAGCCAGGCCCGCCGCTGCTCCTCCCCGAGCGAGCGGTACCCGCCCGGCGGCAGCAAGCCCACCTGCAGCCGCAGTCCGCCGCCAATCGCCAGCAGGCCGTCTTCCGCCATTTGAATCAACATGCGATCGAGGCCACCGATCACGGCCTGGTTGTCGCAGCCCCGACCCAGCTCCAGCTCGAAAACCCGCCTCAGCCGGCTCGCCTCCGAACCCGAAGACACCACGCTACTCACGCCGGACCATGGCGCATCCCAGCGCGTTCGGCCCGACGTAAACGCCAACCACGGACCCGAGCCGCCCGAGCCGGACGTCTGTGTGAGGCATGACCGGCCGGATCCGCTCAATCAGCGCGAGCGCCTGCTCGTCGTCGGCCGTGCAGGCGATAACCAGGCGGCGCAGAGTCTTGTCGGCCGTGGCCATCTCGAAAATGCGCTCGACCGCGCGTGAGCGCGTCCGCACCCGCTCCAGCGGCGCCACCTCCCCGTCTTCGACGTGGATGATTGGCTTGATGCTCAGCACGGACCCCAACAGCGACTGCGCCCTGCCGATGCGGCCCCCGCGCTGGAGGTATTCGAGCGTGTCGACCACGATCGCGACGCGGACCCGGTCCATCGCTCGCCGGGCAACGTCGATCACCTCTGCCATCGAGGCGCCCGCGTTCGCGGCGACGGCGGCGTCCGTCACGATCGCCCCGAGCGCGAGGCTGACCGTGTAGGTGTCGATCAGCTCGATGTGCAGTTCGTGCGACACCTCTTCCCGGGCAACCGACGCCGAGTTCATCGTCCCGGACAGTCGCGACGACAGGTGAATGGAGACGATCTCGTTCGTCTCCTTCGCCAGTTCTTCGTATGCGGCCTTGAAGCGCTCAACCGACGGCTGGCTCGTGCGCGGCAGCTCCTTCGCCGTCGCGAGGCGTTCGTAGAACGTCGTCGGGTCGATGTCGACGCCGTCCCGGAGGGTCTCGTCGCCGAAGTACACGTTCAGCGGAACGACCGTCACCCCGAGGGCGGCGGCTTCTTCCGGCATCAGGTCTGCGGTGGAGTCGGTAACGATTCGGACGGTCATAGAATTGCTCAGGCGCCTATGCAGAAGAGTATAAGGCCTGAAATCCGGACACGGTTAGAATGAGGCCATGCCGATCGTGAAGCTTGCGCCCTCCATCCTGGCCGCCGATTTCGGCCGCCTCGCCGACGAAGTGCGCGCCGCCGAAGCCGGTGGCGCCGACGTCCTCCACCTCGACGTCATGGACGGCCGCTTCGTCCCGAACATCACCTTCGGGCCCCTCGTCGTAGAGTCCCTGCGCAAGGTCACGAAGCTCCCGTTCGACATCCACCTGATGATTGTTGAGCCCGAGAAACAGATTGCCGCCTTCGCCGAGATGGCCGAGACGATCAACGTCCACATCGAGGTCTCACCCCATATCCAGCACACGATCGACGCCATTCACAGGCTCGGCGTGAAAGCGGGCGTCTGCCTCAACCCGGGCACCCCGGTCAGTGCCATCGAAGAATCCATCCCCGACCTCGAACAGGTCATGGTCATGCTCATCAACCCCGGCTGGGGCGGCCAGCAGATGATTCCCCGCCTCCTCGACAAGGTCACAGTCATCCGCCGGATCATCGAGGCCAACAACTACCACGCCGAAATCGAAGTCGACGGCGGCGTGAAGGTGAACAACGCCCACTCCTGTGTCGCCGCCGGCGCCAGCGTCCTCGTCTGCGGCAGCAGCGTTTACAACAGCGAACGCAGCATCGCCGACAACCTGGCCGCCCTCCGCGTCGCCGTCACACCCGGATGAGTCCGATCCGGGCCGTGGCGCTTGCCGCCGTATGGCGCGGGCACGAATTGCTCGTCCAGTATTTCGGCGACGAGGTGGCAGGAGAGGCGTTCTGGCGCCTGCCAGGTGGCGGCATCGAGTTTGGCGAGTTCGGCCACGACGCCGCCCTTCGCGAGATCAAAGAGGAACTGGACGCCGACCTCGTGGACCTTCGCCACCTGGCGACGATCGAGAACGTCTTCAACTTCCGTGGGGAAGACGGCCACGAGATCGTCTTCGCCTACGAAGCCAGCTTCCTCGATCTCGCCCTCTACGACATGGAATCAGTCCAAGGAACCGAGAGCAGCGGTGAAACGTTTGGCCTCACCTGGAAGTCGATCCCCGAGATGCGCGATTCGGGCGCGAAGTTCGTCCCGCCCGGCCTCCTCGACATCCTCGAGGACCGGCTGCTGTCCCGCTCGTCACGGGCATGAGCCGCGTCCGGCGGTCGCGCTTCAGCGCGAACTGCTCTTTCAGAGTCAGCCCTGACATGAAGACGCCGGTCAGAGGTCCATTCCATGCCCCGCGGCCGATGGTGCACCATAATCCACGTTTGGAGCGAAGCGCGATTGGGCGGACGAGCGGATCCTCAAGCGCCGATCATCCGGCCATACGCTCGGAAGCGCATGGCCGAAAGGCAGATCCCGGAGGAGGCGATCATCTGGGTTCTGGCGAACTACTCCATTCAACGGCCAGCCCCTTG
>DATCGT010000380.1:0-3448 GCA_036508775.1 Tepidiformaceae bacterium
TCCCCCGGCACGACGATTGAGGTGCTAATCCCCGATTTCAAGGGCGACCGCGAGGCACTGGGTGCCGTCCTGGCGGCCGGGCCGGAGATCCTCGGCCACAACACGGAGACGGTGCCCCGCCTGTACCCGGTGGTCCGGCCGCAGGCGCGCTACCAGCGGACACTTGAACTGCTGCGCCGGGCAAAGGAGATGAGCCCGGGCGTGCGGGTGAAGAGCGGGCTTATGGTTGGCCTTGGCGAGACGAGGGGCGAGCTAATCGCGGTGTTTCGCGACCTGGCAGCCCATAGCGTCGAAATCCTGACGGTGGGGCAATACCTCCGGCCGACGCCGGATCACCTGGAGGTGGAGCGGTACTGGCACCCGGACGAGTTTGCGGACCTCAAGGGGGAGGCGCTTGCCCTTGGATTCAGGCACGTCGAATCCGGGCCGCTGGTGCGCAGCTCATACCATGCGGAGGAGCAGGCTGCGGGTTCAATCTCCGGCATCGATTCTGCTGTGGGAGCGGCTCATCCTTATGAGTAAAGTCCTGATGCGCGGCTAGGGGTAACCCTGTAGCCTGCGAAGGTGCCACAGCAAGTGATCGATCAGGATAGCTCTACCGACGACGGGGTACGGTACCGGCAGGAAGCCATCGGTGCGTTCGCGCACGAGATCCGCACCCCTCTGACCTCCATCCGGATGGTCCTCGAGTTGGCGGCACGGCAGTCATCTGACGACGAACTCGTACTCGACAGTGAGCTCGCCACGATGCTCAACACCTCGGTTGGGGACCTTCAACGCCTCATCGACGACCTGCAGGAGACGTCGCGGCTCGAGAGAGGGCGCTCCCGGGTGTCGCCGGGGCCGTCCGACCTCCGGGTGGCGGTCGTCGAGGCTGTCGCGGGGCTGAGCCACGGCCTCACCCTCGTCCAGGACGAAATCCCTTCGATCGTGGGGCCGTGGGACAAGGGGCTCCTGAAGAGGGCCATTGCTGGATTCACGGATACCGCGAACCGGGCCGGTGATGGCTGTGGAACGGTGAATCTCGGGCTTCGGCACACGCCAGAGCTGGTGGAACTGGTCTTTAGCAGCGGGACGCCATCCGGTGAGAGCAAAGATGTCGCGGCGGATGTCGGGTTCGCATTCTTTCGGAGCCGCGACTTCGTCCGGGCTATGGGCGGTAGCGTTTCGATTGAGCGTAGCCAGCGCTTCGCCTCGATAACCATGGTGCTCCCCCGCAGCTAATCAGCTGCCGGCAACTTCGTATCTTCCGAACGCCAGAGATAGAGACAGGCCGCGGTCGCGTGCGGTCGCCAGGGCTGGCCGATCTCTCGGACGCGGTCGGGCGAGGGTGGCGCTTCCAGGCCGTACTGACGGGCGATCGCCCGGTTCACCCCGACGTCGTTCACGGGCAGCACATCGGGTCGGCGGAGATGGAAGATCAGGAACATCTCGGCGGTCCAGCGCCCGATACCGCGCACCCGGGTGAGGTGCGTGATGATCTCCTCGTCGTCCCAGGAATCGAAGCTCTCGCTGCCCAGCTCACCGGAGGCGAAGTGCTCTGCGAGGCTGCGGAGCGAGGCGACCTTCTGCCGAGAGAGACCCGCTGAGCGCAGGGTGTCGTCGTCGAGCGCGAGGAGCTCGGATGGCGCCGGGAAGGAGCCCGCCAACGGCTCCCATGTCGGGTCGGATCGGCGGATTGAGGGGTCGACCCGCGGGTCGCCAGCAAAGAGCGCGAGGAAGCGGCCGAAGATCGTCCCGGCCGCGCTGCCGCTGAGTTGCTGGAAGATGATCGATCGGGCGAGCGAGCGGAAGGGGTTGGCGGAATCGTCGCGGAGTTCCACCGGGCCGAGCTGTTCGGCGAGCCGGGCCATTATCGGGTCGCTCGCGGTGAGGTGCAGGAGGGCTGCGGCGGGGTCGACTCGAGGAGCCATATCCCCAAGGGTAGCCGCTGCGCGAGACCCGCGACTACACTCGCGGCATGGCCGAACTGTTCTCGCTTGAAGGTCAGACCGCACTCATCACGGGCGGGTCGCGGGGCATTGGCTTCGAGATAGCGCGGGCGTTCATCGAGGCGGGGGCGCGCGTCGTCATCACGGCCCGCGGCGAGGATGGGCTGCGGGCCGCTGTCCGGAAGCTCGGGCCGAATGCAATCGCGAAGCAGTGTGACAACGCCGACCCGTCGCAGATCGCGGCGGTTGCGGATGACGCGTGGCGGCTCGGGCCGTTCGACATCCTGGTGAACAACGCCGGGATCAGCCCTTTCTACCGCCGGGCCGAGTTCGTGACGGTCGACGAATTCAACAGCGTCGTCGACGTGAACCTGCGCGGGACCTACTTCTGGTGTGTCGAAATCGCGAAGCGGCTTTTCGAGGCGAAACGGCCGGGAAGCATCATCAACGTGAGTTCCGTCGCGGCGCAGGTGCCGCTGGAACGCCTCGGGGTTTACGCCGCCTCCAAGGCGGGGATCGAGCAGATGACGAAGGTCATGGCGCTCGAGTGGGCTGACCGTGGTGTCCGGGTGAACGCGATCGCCCCGGGCTGGACCGAGACCGAATTCACGGGCGAGCTCTTCGAGAGTCGCCACGCGGAGGGTCTGCGCGCAGACGTGCCCCTCGGACGCCTGGCGAGACCGGAGGAGATCGCAGGCGCGGCCCTGTACCTGGCATCTGCGGCGAGCAGCTACGTCACCGGGACGGTGCTCGTCGTCGATGGTGGGCGGGCACTTCGCTAACGCCAGTCCCGTACGTTTACCGCTGTTCGCGCAGGATTGCGCCGGTGGAAAGTCGAATCACGGGCGCCTCGGCCGGTGCTATGCTTCGCGCCACACAAACTATCTCTTTTCGGGGTGTCGAACATGCGCTTTTCCTACGAGGCCGATGTCGAGACGTTTCGCAAGGAGGTCCGTGAGTTCATCACGAAGGAACTGCCTCCCGAAGAGGAGCGGCTGCGCCGTGGCGGCGAGGGCGGATTTCGGACGAACAAGGAAGAGTACGACTACACGATGGGCTTCCAGAAGAAGCTCCACGCGAAGGGCTGGCTCGCCATGGCCTGGCCAAAGGAATACGGCGGTAGCGGAGCGAGCCACATGCGGCAACTCGTCTACAACGAAGAGATGGCCTACGCCGGGGCGCCGTCCGGGAACATGGGGATCCAGTGGGTCGGCCCGTGCCTGATGCTCTACGGGACCACGGAACAGAAGCAGCGGTTTATCCCGCGAATCACGAGCGCGGACGACTGGTGGTGCACGCTCTACAGCGAGCCCGGGGCCGGGAGCGACCTCGCTTCACTCCAGACCCGCGCCGTCCGCGACGGGGACGACTACATCATCAACGGGCAGAAGATCTGGACGTCCGGTGGGCACCTGGCCGACTGGGGATGGATCGCGACCCGCACGGACCCCGATGCGCCGAAGCACAAGGGGATCACCCTGATGATGCTCGACATGAAGTCGCCGGGCGTGACCGTG
>DATCGT010000381.1:0-15107 GCA_036508775.1 Tepidiformaceae bacterium
CCACCGCGGGTGCCTGTGCGTCACCGATGGTGCTGGATGGCCAGAACACCCTGACTTTCCAGGATACGGGAGGCCCGAGCGTCCTTGGGCTCACCTGCGCGGTGTCGGACAACACACACAAAGTGGTTGAAGCCGACATCATCTTCAACCCGAATGTCCTGTTCTCCTCTGCTGCGGTGACGCCGAACAACTCGTTTGATTTCGTTTCGGTTGTGCTGCACGAACCGGGCCATTTCGCCGGCCTTGACCACCCCTGCCAGGGGTCCGCCTGCAATGGGTATGACGCGATCATGGTGCCGACCCTTCAGCAGGGACAGCACCATGATCGCCTCGCCCCGACGATGTCATGGGCCTGAATTCGAAGTATCCAGCGACGCCGAGCACCCGGCCTTTCAGGGCCTACGCCGGGGTGGTGGTGGGCGACAGCCCGCGCTGACTGGCTTCCAAATGGGCAATAAGGCCGGCCTTCAGTAAGATGGCGGGACGGGGTGTAGCGCAGCCTGGTAGCGCACCTGAATGGGGTTCAGGAGGTCCCGCGTTCGAATCGCGGCACCCCGACCAACTTTCCCCAAGCGTAGCCCGAATCCGAAGGTGCTCTCGTGAGAGCGGCCGGTCTCGCGTTGCGAATCGAGAGCACCGCGCCCACACACCTCAACCGGGACTAGGGCAGACGCTGCAGCGCGACGACCGGGATGCGGCGCTTCGTCTTTTGCTGATAATCGTTGAATGCGGGCATTTCGGCGGCCTGCTGTGCGTAGAGGCGGTCACGCTCCGCACCCTCAACGACAGATGCGCGCGCCTTGAACTTTTCCGTGCCCAGTTCGACGGTCACGTCCGGGTGAGCGACGAGGTTGAGGTACCAGGAGGGGTGCTTCGGGGCGCCGCCCAGCGAAGCGATGATGATGACGCGGTTCCCGTCCCGGCTGTAGACGAGGGGTGTCGTCCGGGACTCACCGCTCTTCGCGCCGGTTGTTGTGAGCAGGAGCAGATTCCGGCCCTTGAAGGGGCCAAACGTTTCGCCCCCGTTCGCCCGGAACTCTTCGATGATCTGGCGGTTGAAATCGTTGGGAGCTGTCATTGGGGTACCGTCCTTTGGGCCATTGTGCATCCCGCGGTAGCCGGGCTGCCATTCGCGCCGATCGGTTACTCCAGACCGGCCAGTGGCCGTACGATCGCCGGGACTGAACGGAGGCCGACGTGATTGGGTTGCTCGAGATCCGGCGCCGCAAGGTGCAGTTCGCCCTCATCGCGGTGGTGGTAACACTGATCGCGTACCTGGTGCTGATGATCAACGGGCTGGGCATCGGCCTGAACCAGCTCGCGGGCAGCGCCCTCCGCAACTTCAACGCTGATGCGATCGCCTATTCGGACGTGGCGGACCTCAGCGTGATTCGCTCGGAGTTGGCGCAGGACACAGTCGCTCGCATCCAGGCGACCCAGGGCGTGAATGCAAGTGCGCCGGTCGGCTATGTGGCGGCCAATGTTCGCCAGGCCTCGGGGAAGATCAAGTCCGCGGCGTTCCTCGGGTACGACCCGGGTAGCATCGCGGAGCCGAAGGTGACAGCCGGGCAGGCCCTCACCGCCGCCGACACGCGGGGACTGCTCGCGGACAAGAGCTTTCTGAAGGCGACCGGCCTCAAGGTCGGTGATACCGCAAGCGTGAACCTGCGGCTGACCACCGAGCAGTTCACGATCGTCGGGGAGATCGACCAGGGCGCGTTCTTCTTCCAGCCGGCGGTCTACATCCTTCGAGATACTTGGCGCGAGTTGAAATACGGGCCGCCTGAGCCCGGCCAGCCGGCAGCGAGCATCGTTCTTCTCAAGGGCAAAGGCCTCACGAGCCTGAAGGGTGATGGCTTTGCCGCTGTTTCCAAGGACGTGGCTTTTGCGAATATCGAGGGGGTGGCCGGGCAGCAGTCGACCGTTTCCTCGCTGCAGGCGTTCGGCTACCTCATCGGGGCGCTGGTGATCGGTGTCTTCTTCTACGTGCTCACGCTCCAGAAAATCGGCCAGATTGGGGTGCTGAAGGCGCTCGGGGCAAGCGGCTTCTACGTGTTCCGACAGGTGCTGGCACAGGTGCTCGCGATCAGCATCGTTGGGGTGGGGATAGCCGTCCCGCTCGCGTGGGCCACGGGAAAGGCGCTTGGTCAGCTCCCGCAATCGGTGCCGATCGCCTTTGAAAACAGCACCTTCGTCGTGACTTCCATCGCGTTGATCGTTACGGGCGTAGTTGGCGCTCTCTTCTCCGGCAAACAGGTCGCGGGGGTCGATCCAATCATCGCCCTCGGCCAGCAGCAGTAAGGAGCGCCACGTGACCGTTGCACTGCGCGTTGATGGGCTGAGCAAGATGTACGGGAGTGGAGACTCCGCGGTCGAGGCTGTGAAGAATGCATCCTTCACCTGCGAAGCGGGGCAGTTCGTCGCGATAGTCGGGCCGAGCGGGTCGGGGAAGACGACGCTGCTGGCGATGATTGGCGCGCTCCTGACGCCCACGGCAGGCACGATCGAGGTCGGTGGCCGCGACATCGCGCGGCTGAGTAAGGGTGAGCAGGCGAAGTTCCGGCGCTCGTCGGTTGGCTACGTGTTCCAGGCAAACAACCTGTTGCCGTTCATGACTGCCCGGGAGAACCTGCTCGTCATCCAAAAGCTGTCCGGCGGGAACCGTCGAGAGGCGGAGCAGCGTGCGGACCGGCTCCTGGGCGAACTTGGGCTGACGAAGCGGGCGAACGCAGTGGCGACGGAACTGAGCGGTGGGGAGCGTCAACGGGTGGCGATCGGGCGGGCGCTCATGAATGACCCGGCGCTGGTCCTGGTGGACGAACCGACGGCCAGTCTCGATTCTGCCCGTGGCCGCCAGGTGGTGGAGTCGCTCCTCGAGGAAGTGAAGGCGCGCATGAAGCTCGGGATCATGGTGACCCACGACCCGGACATGGCACGTCTCGCGGACGTGGTCATGGAGATGCACGACGGCGTGATGCGGCTGGCGGCCGGTCAGCCAGCTTGAACTACTGCCGGGTCGCCCCACGCTGAATGGGGTCGTGGACGTCGCCAACGTTGCAATGCGGCAGCGGCGCGAAGGTCGCCCAGAGGAACAATGAGACGCCGATGGCCAGCGAGACTACGACCGCGAGGGTCCAGATCGTCGTTTCCATAATCCGCCCCAATCGATGCCGGTCCATGGCATCACGAATCGGTATTGCGTTGATTGTGCGGGCGTGGACCGGGCGGGTCTGTTCAAAAGTAACGAAGGCGTAAAGTTCGGTGCTGCCCCGGATGGCAGGGGGCTGGGGCTCGCGGCCGCACAGGGCATCGTCAGCGCTCAGCCATGGGACGATTGTCGTGACCGCCGCGCCCGGCCAGGGGGCGACCTTCCGGGTATTGTTTCCCGTCGCTTCGGAAATGCCACCGGCTACGTAGGGACTGGTTGAAACCTAGAAGCCGCCGCCGTTCACGGTCAGGCGCTGGTTCGTGATGTAGCGCCCTTCTTCAGAGCAGAGGAAGGCGATCGCGTTGGCGATGTCCTCGGGCTGGCAGACGAAGCCCAAGGGCGAGTTCGCGTCGAGCCGCTGGAGGGGCATCGCGCACCGAGTCAGGCGGTGGGGCAAACAGAGAGGCCGGTAACAGAGCCTCTCAGCCCGGATACCGGCCTTTCGCTGTGTGATTAAGCCTGCTGGTAGAGCTTGCCGCCGGCTTCGCGAAACTCCTCGGCCTTTTGTTCCAGCCCGGTCACGAGTGCGGCGTCGGCGGCGAGGCCCTTTTCGCGGGCATAGTCGCGCACGTCCTGGGTGATCCGCATGGCGCAGAAGTGCGGGCCGCACATCGAGCAGAAGTGAGAGAGCTTCGCGCCCGCCGCCGGGAGAGTCTCGTCGTGGAAGCTATGGGCGGTCTCGGGGTCCAGCGCGAGGTTGAACTGGTCCTCCCAGCGGAACTCGAAGCGCGCCTTCGAGAGGGCGTCATCCCACGCGCAGGCGCCGGGATGGCCCTTCGCGAGGTCGGCGGCGTGGGCGGCGATCTTGTAAGTGATGACGCCCTGCTTCACGTCGTCCCGATCAGGCAGGCCGAGGTGTTCCTTGGGAGTGACATAACAGAGCATCGCGGTGCCGTACCAGCCAATCATCGCCGCACCGATGGCCGACGTGATGTGGTCGTAGCCGGGGGCGATGTCGGTGGTGAGGGGGCCGAGGGTGTAGAAGGGCGCCTCGTGGCAGACCTCGAGCTGGAGGTCCATGTTCTCCTTGATCTTGTGCATCGGGACATGGCCGGGGCCTTCGATCATCACCTGGACATCGTGCTTCCAGGCGATCTCGGTGAGTTCTCCGAGCGTGCGCAACTCGGAGAACTGGGCTTCGTCGTTGGCGTCGGCGGTGGAGCCGGGGCGCAGGCCGTCGCCGAGCGAGAAGGCGATGTCGTAGGTCTTCAGGATTTCGCAGATCTCCTCGAAATGGGTGTAGAGGAAGTTCTCCTGGTGGTGGGCGAGGCACCAGCCCGCCAGGATCGAGCCGCCGCGCGAGACGATACCTGTCACCCGGTTCGCCGTCAGCGGGACGTACCGCAGGAGCACGCCGGCGTGGATGGTGAAGTAGTCGACCCCCTGCTCGGCCTGCTCGATGAGGGTGTCGCGGTAGACCTCCCAGGTCAGGTCCTCGATCTTGCCGTCCACTTTTTCAAGCGCCTGGTAGATGGGTACGGTCCCGATGGGGACTGGACTGTTGCGGATGATCCACTCGCGGGTGGTGTGGATGTTCTTGCCGGTCGAGAGGTCCATGACCGTATCGGCACCCCAGCGGGTGGACCAGACCATCTTCTCGGTCTCTTCCTCGATCGAGGAGGCGACGGCCGAGTTGCCGATGTTGGAGTTGATCTTCACGAGGAAGTTGCGTCCGATGATCATCGGCTCTGACTCGGGATGGTTCACGTTAGCGGGGACGATGGCGCGACCGCGAGCGATCTCGGAGCGGACGAACTCGGGCTCGACCCCTTCGCGGATGGCGATGAACTCCATCTCCGGGGTGATGATTCCCTTGCGGGCGTAATGAAGCTGGGTGACATTGGTGCCCGGCTTCGCTCGGATGGGCTTGCGCTTCAGGCCGGGGAATTCCTCGGACGAAACGGTACCGTTAGTGCGCGCACCGTTGTCGCCGGGGCGGATCCCCCGCCCTTCGTGCTCTTCGACGTCCCCGCGCTCGAGGATCCACTGCCGTCGAAGCGGAGGCAGACCCTGGCGAACGTCGATCGGAACCGCGGGGTCTGAGTGCGGCCCGCTGGTGTCATAAACCCGGAATGGGGGGTTAGCCTCCAGCCCGAGCCGCCCCTCCGTCGGGGTGAGAAGGATTTCGCGTTGTGGCACGCGGATGTCGGGCCGGGAGCCGAGCACGTACGTTTTCACGCTGCTGGGGAAACCGGGCATGGATGGCTTCGCTTCCTGGCGGGTCAATTCCGCAACCATGATGATCCTCCCCGTTCAACCAGTTCGGGCTTGCCGGCCGCTTCGCAGGCAGCGAGATACGTATCGATGGCGTCCGCCGGGTCCGTGGCGCGCATCACGCCGGTTACGACCGCGACCCCGAAAGCGCCAGCGCGAATGCATGTTTCCACCCGCTCAGGCGTGATGCCGCCGACGGCCAGTACTGGCAGGTTTGCATGTTGTGCTACGTCCGTGAGCGGTGCTGTCCCGGCCGCTGTTCCGGGCTTCGATCCGGGTTCGAACACCGAGCCAAAGACGAGGAACGACGCGCCCGCCGTCTCGGCGCGCGCGGCAGCTTCCACCGAGTGAACCGACGCGCCAGCGCGCAGGCCCGGAACGTTGGCCGGATGCCCGGTTGGGATTTCGATTTCCGGCCAGTGGACGGCGTTGTACCCGGCCTGCGTCGCCTCGGTGGTACCGCCGTTCAGGAACGCGCCGGCGCTCGCTGGCCCCAGCGCTTCCTTCGCCATGGCCGCGAGTGCGGCTTTCCGGTCGGGTGTCTCGCTCTTGATGCGGACCTGGAGCGCCACGCGGTCCCTCTTCGCGCAGGCTGCCGCGACGTCCGCGGTCTTCTCCAGCCACTCGTGGTCGCTCGAAAAGATCCCCCGGTCCGCGATTACGTAGAGCACGAACATGGGCATCAATTACTTCTGACCGGTGAGTGAAAGGCGCCCGGCGAGCGAGGTCGAGGCTTCGGCATAGAACTTGCGGGGCATGCGGCCGGCGAGGAACGCTTCGCGCCCGGCGATAGCGGCTGCTTTCATCGCGCGGGCCATCCGCACCGGGTCCTTGGCGTGGGCGACGGCCGAGTTGAGCAGGAGTCCGTCGCAGCCGAGTTCGAGTACAAGCGTCACGTCCGACGCGGTGCCAACGCCGGCGTCGACGATGACGGGCACTTTCGCCCGCGCCTTGATGAGTTCGATGTTGTGAGGGTTGCGAACGCCGAGCCCGGAGCCGATAGGTGCGGCCAGTGGCATGACAGCCGCGCACCCAAGGTCCTCGAGTTTGCGAGCGGTGACTGGGTCGTCGTTGGTGTAGGGGAGTACGGTGAATCCCCGCTGAATGAGAGCGGCGGCGGCCTTCAGGAGTTCCTCCGGTTCGGGGAGGAGCGTCTCGTCGTCGGCGATGACCTCGAGCTTCACGAGCGAGGTCTCCAGTGCTTCCCGTCCCAGTTCGGCCGTCAGGATCGCTTCCTGGGCGTTGTAGCAGCCCGCCGTGTTCGGGAGGAGCGTAAGCCCTCGCTCGCGCAGCAGCCTGTAGATGTTTTCGCCCGCGGGTGCGTCCAGGGGTACCCGACGCAAGGCGATGGTGACCATTTCCGCCCCGGATTCGGCGATTGCATCGAGCATTACCGGCGTGCTGGGGTAGCGTGCCGAGCCAAGGATCAGCCTCGAGGTGAGCTCGAGATTTCCAATCTTCCATCCGTCTTCAACCATGTCGTTCATCCTCCCTGTGTTGCCCTGACGATTTCGATGATGTCGTTGTTGTGGAGCGTCGCGGCAGGCCAATCGACCCGCCTGATGACCTCTCCGTTGAGTGCGATGGCAATTCCCTGTTCCGGGTCGGTCCCCGCGACTTCGCGAATCAGGCCCGGGATGTCCGTCCCGGCGGGAAGTGCTCTCGTCTCACCGTTGATGCGGACGGTAATCACACGCTGCCTCCTCGGATGGCGGCCGCGTAGAGCCGGGCGGCGGCCTCCGGGTCTGGGGCGCAGGTGATGCCCGAAAGGACGGCGATGCCGTAGGCCCCGGTGGCCAGGACGTCGGCGACGCGATCGACGGTGATGTTGCCGATAGCAATCACGGGTACCGGGCTTTCGGCTGCAATCGCTCGTAGCGCATCGAGGCCAAGTTCAGGCGCCGGGTTTGCCTTTGAGTTCGTCCCGAAGATGGGCCCGACGCCGATGTAGTCGACCGGCGTGCGCCAGACAGCCCGCGCCTCGTCGAGGCTGTTCGCGGTTCCGCCGATGAGATACGGATTCCCGAGCAGGAGCCGGGCCGTTGAGACATCAAGATCGTCACGGCCCAGGTGAACGCCGTTTGCCCCGACGCTGGCCGACACGTCCACCCGGTCGTCGACGATGCAGATGGCGCCGGCCTCGCGGCAGGCGGCGGCGACCGCACCTGCCGCCGCCATGAGTTCGCGCGCCTTTAAGGCGCGCTTCTCGCGGTACTGGATGACGTCTGCTCCGCCTGAAAGGGCGAGTTTCGCGACCTCCGCGTGAGACAGTCGCGTCTGCAGGACTTCGTCCGTGATGACGTGGAGCCGTCCGATGTTGGGGGTAGTCAAGCCTTCACCTCGATGTGTGTGGTTTCGCCGAACGGTTGTGGGGCCGTCCAGCCGGAGAAGTGATCAAGCGAACCGGGCCCTCCCTGGCCCAGTTGGAGCGGATGAGCGAGAGCCCGCGCCACATACGCCTTCGCCGAACGGACTGCCGTGAGGAGGGGTTCGCTCCGGGCGAGGTGCGTGGCGATCGCCGAGGCGAGCGAACAGCCGGTTCCACGGGCCTCAGCGCCGGGGATCCATTCGCCGGGCAGTACGTCGTGACCTTTGGAAGTAACAAGGACGTCGGTTCCGGTGGCGTCCGCGAGGTGCCCACCCTTTATGAGGACGGCCCGGCATCCCGACGACAGGAGCGCCCGGCCGGAGCGGATTGCGGAGTCAATGTCGGAAACATCGAATCCGACCAGGACCGATGCTTCCTTCGCGTTGGGCGTGATGAGCGTCGCCAGCGGGAACAGCAGGCGCATGATTGCCTCGATAGCCTCCGCGTTTTCGAACGCTGTCCCCGACGTCGAGGCCAGCACGGGGTCGAGGACGTAGGGGGTGCCCGGGTGCCGCCCGAGCGATTCCGCGATCGTTTCGATCGTGCGCAGCGGTCCAAGGACGCCGCTCTTCACGGCGTCGATTCGCATGCCCGAGAAGGCTGCTTCCAGTTGTGCCGCGACGGTGGCCGCTGGCAGTTCCTGTACGAGGTGAACACCGAGCGAATCCTGGGCAGTCACGACGGTAATCGCGGTGGCCGCGTAACCGCCGTTCGCGGCCACCGACTTGAGGTCGGCCTGGATTCCGGCACCGGCGCTCGAATCGGACCCGCCAATGGCAAGGACAGTTGGTGTCATGACTCCCACCATCGTTCGGGCGGGAGGGCAGCAGTAGACGAGCGGCAGTTAGCCGAGCGTCGGCTCCACAGGAGAGAAGAGTTGCGGAGATACGTGCTGCACGGAGATCGCCTTCCCTACGCCGGTATTATCCGGATCAGGTTCACGGGACTGTCTCAGATCGGGCTGCGAAGCCCGACCACCCCGAACGATGTCCAAAGGCTAGCACTGAGGCGGTAGCCCGGCAACGGCGCTGCGTGTGCCACCACCTATGCTTCGGCCGGTGTGGGGACGGAGGGAACCTTGGCGGTCATGCGACGCAGTGACGGGACCGCGACCATTAGGGTGACCGCGAAGACCGAGACCGAGAGCGCGCCGAGTGCGACTGCCATCGGTGCGCCCCACCACTGTGCCGCAATGCCCGCGGGGAGTCCGCCCACGGACCCGAGGAAGTACGTCATGCTCCAGATGCCCATGACGCGTCCTCGCAGTTCGTCCGGGACGAGGATCTGGAGCGCGGTCATCCCGATGTTGAGGTATACAGACGAGGCGAAGCCCCCGCCGAACAAGAGGAGGAGCGAGAGCGGGATCGAACGGCTCGCGGCAAAGCCGGCGATGAGCAGTCCGAAGAGCGTGGCGGCGACAAGCATCGCGGGCCCGTGCGGGAGCGTTCTCCCGAGGCGGACGAACAGCACCGTACCAAGGAGGGCGCCGAGACCGGCGGCCGCCTCCATGAACCCGAAGCCGCGAGCGCCGGTGTTCAGGACGCTGGTCGCGAACGTGGGCAGGAGCACGACATACGAGGTGCCAAAAAGGGATGTGAAGAACGAAAGCCCAATGGTCGCGAAGAAGACTTTGCGGGCGAAGATGTAGCGGATGCCTTCGAGCATGCCTCCCGCCTCCTGGCTTGTCCGGGCCACGACCGGTTCCAGTTTCACGGCCTGGATCAGCACGGCGGAGATGCCAAACCCGGCGGCCGTCACAAAGAATGCCTGCCCGGTGCCGATGAGGACGATGAGCACGCCTGCGGCGGCCGGCCCGACGATGCGCATCACGTTCCAGACGCCATTGGTGTAGGCGACCGCGCTCGCGATGGCTCGCATCTCGATCAGGCGTGGCAAGATCGCGTTCTGGGCGGGGTTCGCGATGGCCATCAGGCTTCCCACGGCGACCGACCAGACGACCACGAGCCAGACGGTCGCGACGCCCGCGACCACCGCAAGAGCCATCGCGAGGGTGCAGACCGCGGTAAGTGCCTGCGACCAGACAATCAATCGCCGGTTGTCGAAGCGGTCGGCGAGGACCCCGGCCGGGACGGAGAGGACGATGGTGGGCACGGCGGAGGCAACACTCACGATGCCAAGCCAGATGGGTGAGGAGCTGAGCTGGGTCACGAGCCAGAGAGAGCCGATGAACCGGAACTGGATCCCGAAGACGCGGGCGATCGTCGCGATCCAATAGCGCCGGTGTAGGCCGGGTAGCTGAGCGCGCCGGCTCGCAACTCCGGCTGGGCGCTGGATGCCTCTGGTGAGCCCATCGGCAGAGTGTAGCGGATCGGGGGTGGGCTACCGGGCAACCTGAAAGCCTTGC
Organism: Tepidiformaceae bacterium; assembly: GCA_036508775.1. Classification (GTDB taxonomy): domain Bacteria; phylum Chloroflexota; class Dehalococcoidia; order Tepidiformales; family Tepidiformaceae; genus JBGPOS01. The sequence goes on from DATCGT010000381.1 coordinate 10,156, forward strand.
GAAGACCGGGCCAACAGTCCCAGAAGTGTAGACGACTGGCCGACGTCACGCCCTGCGGTCGGAGCGATGATCGCGGCGAACGACGACGCAAGGAGCGATGGGATGGAGCGACACGAGCATCATGACCCGCAGACTCGCAACGTTACCCCGTGGACTCGTCCGCGGCAGGCAGTGATTGCGGACACCGGCCACGACAGTTACCGGGAGCGGGAACATTACCCGGAACCGACGGTCTGCCGCGAGTGCCACGCGGTCTATGAAGAAGGTCGTTGGACGTGGGCGAAGCCGGCGAAAGCCGCGGAGGAACGGGTTTGCCCGGCCTGCCGCCGGATTGCGGATGACTACCCGGCCGGCTTCCTGACGCTGTCAGGAGACTTTCTTGGCGGTCATCGCACCGAGATCCTTAACCTCATCGAGAACGAGGCGAACGCTGAGAGCGCCGAACATCCCCTTCACCGGATCATGGATATGGAAGACGGCGAGGCAGGCGAGCTGTCGGTGAGGACGACCGATGTCCACCTTCCGCGGCGCATCGGGGAGGCGATCCACGGGGCGTTCCACGGTAAATTCGACTACGAATATCTCGAGGATGAAACCGTCGTCAGGGTCACCTGGCAGCGATAGGGAATCGAAGGAGACGTACATTGCTCGAATTCAGACTCAACCCCGGGGAAATCGACCTCACCCCGGAAACCGAGAAGTACATCCGTGAGCGGGCCGCTCGCCTGGACACGTTCTACGACCTCATCCTTACCTGCCGGGTGGCGATCGAGGGTCCGGTGCATCACCACCGGAAGGGTGGGCCATTCGGGGTTCTGATCGAATTGGATGTTCCTGGTGGTGTGGTGGAAGTAACTCGCCAGGAGGGCGATGACCTCCACGTTGCGATCCGGGATGCGTTCGATGCGGCGGGGCGGAGACTCGAAGATTATGCGCGAAAACAGCATGGCCAGGTGAAGGCGGAGGCCGAGGTGGAGGCACCCCCGGCGGAGGCCCGTGTCATCAAGCTCTTTCCCGATGAAGGCTATGGGTTCCTGGAAGCGCCCGACGGGCACGAGATCTACTTTCATCGGAACAGCGTGTTCGGTGATGAGTTCCCGCGGCTCAAGATCGGCGAGGTCGTGAGATTCGTCGAAGAGGTCGGGGACAAGGGCCCGCAGGCGACGACGGTGAGTCTGCTGAGCGCGTAGCGCTGGCGGTCGGGCCGCCCCTGGAAGGGTCTACACTTGGCAACCATGTCGAACGATGCGAAAACTGTAGTGATACCTCAGCCCCTGGGAGCGGACCAGTTGCGTGGCCGGGTGCCACTCGACGCTTTGCCGCTTACCTCTGACGGGATCGAACCCATGGAGCAGCTGACGGGCCAGGCTCGAGCGCGCGAAGCGATTGTCTTCGGGCTCGGGCTCGACAGCCCGGGCTATAACATCGCCGTCTCCGGGCAGTCATCGTCGGGGCGGACCACGGCGGTTCGCCATCTCGTCGATGAAGTGGCGGCCGGGCGAGAACCCGTTTCGGACTGGTGTTATCTCCACAATTTCAGCGACCCGTACCGGCCGCGTGCAGTCGCGTTGCCGCCCGGCATGGGGGTGAAGCTCCAGCAGGAACTCGGGCGCCTCGTCGAGGCATGCAGGACCGACCTCCCGAAGGCGTTCGAGAGCGAGTCCTACCAGGAGCGGAGCAAGAAGGCCCTCGAGACGGTGAACGAGGCGCGCGAGAAGGTCATCGGGGATATGCAACGCGCTGCCGCCAAGCAGGGCTTCGTGGTGAACATCACGGCCGCGGGCCTGGCGGCGATCCCGGTAGGCAAAGACGGACAGCCCATCCCGCCGGATGTGATTGCCGCTCTCCCGGAAGATGCCCGGCAGGCGATCGTTCACCGGGAGGAGCTTGTCGAAGAAGCGATCAGCACGACGGGCCGCGAGTTACGGAAGCTCGACGTCGAGGCGCACGATGCGGTCGAGGCGCTGGATCGCGACGTGACGCTGTTCGTGATCGGCCACTTCCTGGACGGGCTCCGGGAACGGTACGGAGCGCTCGGGCTGGCCGACCATTTCGATGCGATCGAACGGGACATCCTGAAGAACCTGGACCGCTACACGCAGTTTGCGCCAACGATGCTCCAGCAGGTCCCCGCCCAGCTGGTCGCACAGGCGACGGAGGAGCGGGAGCAGCTGTTGAGGGGCTACTCCGCCAACCTGTTCGTCACGCACGACCGGGGCACTGGGGCCAGGCCGGGCGCACCCGTCGTCGAGGAGCGCAACCCGACCTATTCCAACCTGTTCGGCAGGATCGACTACCAGGTGCGCTTCGGTGCGATGACCACAGACTTCCAGCAGGTCCGACCCGGTGCGCTGCACGTGGCGAACGGGGGCTACCTCATCCTCCAGCTCGACGAACTGCTCACGGACCTGCGGGCGTGGATCATGCTCAAGCGGTCGCTGAAGACAGACGAAGTGCGAGTCGAAGGGATCGGCGATGGCTTCCCCCAGGTCCCGATGGTCAACATGGTCCCGGCGCCCATCAAGCTGTCAGTGAAGGTGGTGCTGATCGGTCAGCCGGTGATGATCGCGATGCTCGACGCGGTCGACCCCGACTTCGGGGAGCTCTTCAAGATCCGGGCCGAGTTTGAGCCTGATATGCCATGTGAGGCCGAGGCGATGACCTCGTATGCGGCGTTCGTGGCGAGCACCGCCGACGAGTCGAAATTGCAGGTCTTCGGCAGGGATGCACTGGTCGAAGTCGTGCACTACGGCAACAGGCTCGCCGGGCGTCAGGACCGTGTGACGACGCAGTTCGGGGCGATTGCCGACCTGTGCCGCGAGGCCAGCTATATCGCGAAGGGGGCAGGCGCGAAGCAGGTCGCGGCGGAGCACGTGCTCGCGGCGATCGACAGCAAGCGGAGGCGTTCGAGCCTCGTCCCGGACCGGATGCGCGCCATGATCGCCGAGGGAACCATCCATGTTGAGATGGCCGGGGCGGTTGTGGGTCAGCTGAACGGGCTCGCCGTGTACGAGCTGGGCGGCCACGCGTTTGGCACGCCGATCCGGATTTCGTGCCAGGTTGGACTGGGGCGACGCGGTGTGGTGGCAATCGAGCGCGAAGTGGAGCGCAGCGGCGCCATCCATAGCAAGGGAGTGCTCGTCCTGAGCGGTTACCTCATGGGTACCTTCGGGCGCAGGCGATCGCTGGCGTTTACGTCCAGCCTCACCTTCGAGCAGAGCTACGACGAAGTTGAGGGCGACAGCGCTTCCTCAGCCGAGCTCTACGCGATCCTGACGGCGATCGCGGATGTGCCGATCCGCCAGGACGTCGCTGTCACGGGCTCAGTCGACCAGTTTGGTCACATACAGGCGGTCGGGGGCGTCACCGAGAAGGTAGAAGGCTTCTACGACGTCTGCCGTGAGGTGGGGATGAAGGGCACCGAGGGAGTGATGCTCCCCATCTCCAACGTGGTCAACCTCACCCTGCGGCCAGACATCATCGAGGCGGTGGCCGCGGGGCGGTTCCGCATCTGGCCGATTTCCAGCGTGGAGCAGGGGCTGGAAATCCTCACGGGCATGGAAGCCGGCGAAGAGCGCACGGATGGCAGCTACCCGGAAGGGACCGTTCTTCGGCGCGTCTCCGACGCTCTCGACCTCATGCATGAGATGGCCGCAAGGGACGTAAATGCGGGCTAGGCCGGGGGGACTGCAGCGGAGTCGTTCGGCCCTGCCAGAAGGGGCCTTAGGGCCGCAGCAACGCGGGAATGCGGTGAGACACTCGAAGGCGACCTTTATCGCGGGAGCGTGAATCATGGCAAGCCCAATGCTGGCGAAGCAGGATCAGACCTCCATCGTCGACAACGTCAATCACGACCTTCTCCACAGCATTAGCGTGCGGCTCGATGCGCAGTGGCATGACCGGGGGTACGAAGCAGAGACGACCTGCCCGGACTGCCGCAAGATCTTCGATCGCCTGTCCCAGATGGACCGCGAGGCGGCTCGTTTGCTGACGGGTGAGCTGGCAGCCCACGTCCGGGCAAGCAAATTCCCGGTCGATCTCTCCGACTGAACGAGCCCGGACGCCGGGCGGAACTACAGACCGAGGAGGTCTAGCGTGCGAATTCTTGTTGGTCTGGATGGTAGCGAACTAGGCGAGGCGGCCCTGCCGGCAATCGCGGCCTGGGCGAGGAGTTCCGGGGCGGAGATTCAACTTGTCAGCATTCTCCACCCCGACGAGATCCATGAGACAGCTTCGGAGCGATTGGTGACGGACACAGGCACCGTCGCGGAAGTGGGCAGCTCCAATTCGTACGGCGGGGGCCTTTTCGCCGTTCCGAAGGCTGAAAAGCGGCTGGCAGAAAGCCGCGGGCAGGCTGCGGAACGCGCGCGAAATGAACGCCTGGACTATCTCCGTGGACTCGTCGGTCAGCACCTGGAGGGCATGACCGTCGAGTGCCATGTCGAGACGTCCCAGGAGACTGCCGGGGCAATTGTCGGGGCAGCCACTGACCTTCATGCGAACCTGATCGTCATCGCGACTCATGGGCGCAGCGGGTTTGGCCGGATGTTGCTGGGCAGCGTTGCCGAGGCGGTGGTCAGGACCGCGACGGTCCCGGTAGTTCTCATTGGCCCCGCAATGGCAGGGAAGGCCACGGGGCCTGTGCCGCAACTTCAGCAGGTTAAGCCGGTCGCCTGATTGCGGTTGGCGTTATTTGTCGAGCCAGAGATCCCCAATGAGCGCTGATCCAAGGGAGCCGAGCCCCGCCGGGTAGTTCTTCACGTAAGGGTAGGCAACGACCTCGGCTCGCAGGCCGAAGAAGTGGATCATGGCGGCGTCTTTCTTCAGGTTCGCGCTGGCCAGCCACTCCTGGGGAACGATGGCGCCGCGCGAGCTGCTCCCGACGATGGCCTCCGTGTAGGCATAGGGCTTCTTCATGACCAGTCTGACCGTTTGTTTGTCCGGCGCGTCGT
>DATCGT010000382.1:0-4229 GCA_036508775.1 Tepidiformaceae bacterium
TCACCGTCATCAAGACCATTCATGCGTGCGCGGGGAAACGCCTCGCCGAGTGAACTCATAAATGGCGTCGTCCCGAGAGAGTATTCGCATGGGGCGGCAGCTGAGCGCCCGGCTCGCAACCTTCAGCGCGGCCGCCCTTGCTTGGTTGATGCCGCGTCCGCTCGAATCATGCGAAATGTGATCAATAAGCCGAACTCATCGGCATGTAGATCTCGGAGACTGGCGCAAGTGTCCCTGGCGAGGCCAGCAATGAAGGGGCCCGAAGGTGAACCGAACACCTCCGGGCTTCTTGCTTGTTGATAGAGCCAGCCGGTTGTTGGGAGCCCTTGGCTAATAGCCCTTGAACTGCGGTTCGCGCTTCTCGACGAACGCCCGCGGACCTTCCTTCGCATCCTCGGTCGACTGCACAAGCGTCATCGCGATCTGTGCCATGTCCAGGTGCTCGTCGAACGAGATGTTCAGCGACCGGTACACCAGCTTCTTCGAGAGCTGGACGGCGATTGCCGGCCCGCGCGCAATCTGCTCCGCGAACTCAATCGTCTTCGGCATCAGATCTTCGGGCTCGTAAACGGCGCTGACATACCCCATCTCCAGCGCTTCCTGGGCGGTGTACATCTTTCCCGTCCAGATCATCTCCAGCGCTTTCGCCGTGCCCACGATGCGCGGAAGGGAGTAGCCGCCACCGTCGCCGGGGATGAGCCCCATGCGGACGTAGGTCATGCCGACGCGAGCAGTCCTGCTGGCGAAGCGGATGTCTGCCATCGAGGCCATGTCCATGCCGGCTCCGGCCGCAGCGCCGTTGAGCGCGGCGATGTAGGGCTTTTCGAGTTGGATCAGCGCGCGAGGGATCGGGTGGACGCTGTTACGGAGGCTCTGGCGCCGCGTCGCGATGTTCGATTCGGACTGGAGGATGCCGCGCCCGGCAGCCGCGTTGTTGACGTTCATGCCACTGCAAAAGCCTCGGCCGGCGCCGGTAATGATGACGACGCGCACGTCGTGGTTTCTGTCCGACTCGTGAAGTGCATCCGCCCATTCGGCGAGCATCTGGTTGTCGAAGGCGTTGAGCTGCTCGGGCTTGTTCAGCGTAATGGTGGCAACGCCGTTCTGGACGTCGTAGAGGATCGCTTCGTATGCCATGTTCGTCTCCAATGACTCTGGTGACGCCCCACGTTCGGATGGGATCGTCGCGATGTTCCCGGCGCCCGGGCCAGGCGGGCTCACCCTCCCGCTGATGCTGCCGTCCACGCTTTAACCGTCGACGCCCTGACCATCTCCTCGATCTCGTCGGACGCATAGCCGAGTTCCCCCAGGAACTCCCGGGTATGCTGTCCCAGCGCCGGTGATGAGAGCCGGCTCCCCGTCTCAGCCCCGCTCATGCGAACGGGGCTGTTCGCCATGCGTACCTTCCCCATCACCGGGTGATCGAGTTCCACCAGCAGTTCGTCCGCGATCACCTGTGGGTCCTCGAACAGCTCGGCCGTCTGGCGCACGGGCCCGCAAGGGACGCCTTTTGCGTCGAACAATGCTGCCCACTCATCGGTCGACTTCGACGTGAAGGTCGCTTCAATGAGCTGACTCAGGATCAGCGCATCGTCGGGAGCAAGGGCGCTGGGACTGAACTCATTGCCGGTCAGGCGCGCATCCTCCACGCCGAGCACCTCGGCAGCGAAGCGCCGCAGCCGGTTGTTGAGGCAGGCCAGGGCGATGTAGGAATCGCTCGTCTCGTAAACCTTGTAGTACGGGTTCGAGACCACCGCCGAGTCACGCTGGCCGCGACGTTCGGCCAGCACATCATCGACGCGCCGTCCCTCCTCGCGCGCCTTCGCCAGCGCGGTAAGGAGCCGGTCACGGTCATCCCTGTCGGAGGATTCGATCGAGAACATTGGCCGGTACTGGATGGCCAGGCCAGCGCCGAAGAGGCTCGTCTCGATGTACTGGCCCTTCCCCGTATGCTCGCGTTGATAGAGGGCACTCGCCACCGCAAACGCCATGAACATCCCGGCCGAGAGATCGGTCGGCGAGGTCGTGATGATCGGGTGCGGCAGGCCGCCGGCGCCTTCGAACGCCATAATTCCCACCATTGCCTGGGTCATGAGGTCGAACCCGGCCTTGTCCCGGTAGGGCCCACGCTGACCGAAAGCGGTGTTCTCGCAGTAGATGAGGCGCGGGTTGATCGCCGAGAGCGTCTCGTAGTCGACGCCCAGGCGCGCCGCGACGCCCGGCCGGTAGTTCGCGATGACAACGTCCGCGTAGAGCGAGGCCCGCCTCACGAACTCGCGCGACTCGGGCTTCTTGAGGTCGATCGAGAGGCTTCGCTTGCCCTTGTTCACGCCCATGAAGCCACGACTCTCGGAGGGCCCGACCATACCGGTCAGCCGCCAGTAATCGCCCTGCAGCGGTTCGACCTTCGTGACCGTCGCGCCCATGTCCGCCAGCATTTGCCCGGCGTACGGCCCGGCGATGTACTCGCTGAAGTCGAGCACGCGGATGCCCGAAAGGGCACCGTCCATGTTGGCCTCCCCGCTAGGCGCGCGGCAGTCCCAGGCCGCGCGTTGCGATGATGTTCCGGTTGATCTCCGATGTTCCCGCCGCGATCGTCAGCGACACGGTCGAGAGGTAGAAGTTCGCGATCGACCCGTTGAGCGGCGCCTGCGGACCGCCCATGAGCTGCCCGGGCATCCCCAGGGTGTTGATCGCGACCCGCGCGAGCTTCTGGTGAAGCTCGGTCCCGAGCGTCTTCGCCATCGAAGCCTCGTAGTTCGGGACCAGTTTCTGGCTCTGCATCCACGCGACCCGGTACGAGAGCAACCGCCCCACCGCGAAGGTCAGGCCGATGTCGGCGAGGGCGTGGCGAATGTGCTGCTCATCGAAGAGCACGCCCTTCCCACGTGTGGATGGCGTCTGCTTTGCGTAGGCGACGACCTGCTCGTAGGTGCGGATGCCGCCGATGACGCGGCCGATGCCCGAGCGCTCGAAGTCGAGCGTGGCGGTGGAGACGTACCAGCCCCGGTTGAGTTCGCCGACCATCCGGTTCGCCGGGATGCGCACGTCCTCGAAGAAGACCTCGTTGAAGCCGGCCTGCCCGGTCATCTGGACGAGCGGCCGGACGCTCACGCCGGGCGCCTTCATATCCATAAGGAAGTAGCTGATGCCACGGTGCTTGGGGGCGTCGGGGTCCGTGCGGGCGAGGAGGATCATGTAGTCTGCGCGCTGCGCCCCCGACGTCCAGATCTTCTGGCCGTTCACCACCCATGAGTCGCCGTCGCGGACGGCGCGGGTCTGGAGCGAGGCGAGGTCCGAGCCGGAGCCGGGCTCAGAGAAGCCCTGGCACCAGTTCAGGTCGTTGCTGATGATCTTCGGGAGGAACTCCGCCTTCTGCTCCGGCGTTCCAAAGAGAATGATCGTCGGCCCGACGCGGTCGGTGCCCATCGTCTGCCCGGGAGCCTGGTGGTAGGCCATCTCCTCGTTGTAGACGAGCTGGCGGATGTGGCCAGCGTCCTGTCCGCCGTATTCCTTCGGCCAGGACTGGGTCAGCCAGCCCTTCGCGGCGAGCTTCTTGGTGAACGACTCGCCGTCCCGCACCTTCGGGAATTCCGTGCGAATGAACTCGCGCACCTCGGTGCGATAGGCCTCATCTTCGGCGGTAAAACGGAAATCCATCGTCCACTCCTGATAATCAAGGTTGCGCGGGCGGCCCGGGCCTCAGCCCGGGGCGAGTATGGTCGACTGGAGTGAGGGTGACAACTGAGGGACCTTCACCGCCTGAACGGAGACCGGGCTGTTGGGCGCGTTCAAGCGACTTAATGCGGAGGACGATCGAGGCCGGAAGCTGCGAACTGACGGCGACGTCGGATCCATCGGACCTAACAGAGGAGCGTCGCATGACTCAAGCGGGTTCACCCTTGGGGACACCTCGAATGGCCGACCTGACCAGCGCGCGGCGTCAGGGTATTACGCATTTGGAAGTCTCCGGCTTCAAATCGATAGCCGAGCCCCAAGGAATCGCCCGCTGACGATACTGGCCGGTCCCAATAGCTCCGGAAAATCGAGCATGATCCAGCCATTGCTCCTTTTCAAGCAGACTCTGGAAGCGAGTTTCGATCCCGGTGCTGTGCTGCTGAATGGCGACAACATCAAATTCACATCATCTGACCAAGTCTTCTCGAAAGCGTGGAGCACCAGCAAGGGCGATGACTTCACGCTGCGGCTGGTTGCAGGACCGCTCACGC
>DATCGT010000383.1:0-3820 GCA_036508775.1 Tepidiformaceae bacterium
GGGCTGGCCAAGCACACAGAAGGAGCTTGAGCTATGGCGCGGCGAAAACTGACGGGTGCGGCAGAAGCGCAGTTGGTGGCCTCTGCCGAGAGTGATCGTGACAATCCCGAACGCGTCTTGCGGCGTTCTGAGGTTAGAGTCTCCACCGAGGCGAGCGGTGTTCTCTCCGTAAGGCTTCCTCTCGACCAGATCCGGGCGCTACGCCAGGAGGCCGTCAAGCGCGGCGTATCCCTTTTCGGACCTACTTCAAGAGGCTGTTAATCGGTTCCTCGGAAGCCCGGGAGGGGAAGTCTCAACTAGCAAGTCCCTGCAGCGGGTGTTCATTTACTCTGGCGGAGGGATGCCCGTGGCACGGACAGAACCGATGGTTCCATCGACCAACTCCTACCAGGAGCAGGTGAAAACTGCATGAGGCGGCGACACCTCACGCACTAAGGGAATGTCTGGGAATAATCGATCCATCTTCGGAATCTGCCGTAGATTCACGATATGTATCGTTTATTACCTGACACTTCCTAATCGCTAGCGAGGTCGCTCCCCGTAGTCATGGAACGGTGCGTCCCGCCTGCTGATCGTCGGCCGGAAGCCGATCTCGCCGAACTGCTCTCGCCAGCGCAACGCTTCCTCCGTATGCCGCGTGATCCCGTCGAAAAGCGTCCCGAACATCTGCGTCGTTCGGAGTCCCATGTTTTCGTACGCCTGGTTGATCAGCATCTTGTTCAGCGCCAGCTGGTTCGCCGGGATGTGCTGGTAACGCATCGCGTACTTCTCGGTCTCCGCCGAAAGCTGGTCCAGGGGGAACACCTTCGATACCAGCCCGATTCGCAGGGCCGTCTCTGCGTCGATCTGGTCGCCCGAGAGCAGGAACTGCTTCGCGTGCTCCAGCCCCAGCCGGTACACCCACATCATCGTCGTCGGCGTCCCATACACCCGCGACGGGGGGTAGCCGATGATGGCGTCCTCCGCCATGAAGATCAGGTCCGCGCAGAGGATGAGGTCGGTTCCGCCCCCGAGCACATACCCGTGCAACTGCGCGATCACGGGCTTCGGGCACTCCCAGAGCTTCATGAAGCGTTTCATGTTGTGGCCCATGAACTGGTAGTCGCGAACCGGGTCCCACGCGCCCGGCCGCTGCTCAACCTCCGGCGCGCCATACTGTCGCGGGGTTGGGCGGCTTCCCGCCCCCGGGTTCAGGTCATACCCGGCCGTGAACGTCCTCCCCGCCCCGCGTAGAACGACGGCCCTCACCGCCGCTGACTCCGTCGCAGCGTCGATCGCATCCGCCATCCCCTGGATGACAGCGTCATTCAGGGTGTTCATCTTCTCGGGCCGGTTCAGCGTGATGATCGCCAGCGAATCTCGCTCCTCGTACAGCACCACCGGTTCGTCAGGCATGGGTCCCTCCTTGCGCCGCGATCATGGCAGCACACACCTGCCCTGACCAGATACGCGTTACTCTTTGATCCACACGAAAGCTGCCAGGAGGGGCCCAACCCCGGTGCGAGCGCTCCACCCGCTGCTCCTGCTCTCCAGCGTCCTTCTGTTCGCGGCCTGCAACGGCGACGCCCCGGCTCCCTCTTCGACGGTTGAGCCCCCCGCCACTGTCACCGCGACTGTTACTCTGCCCGCACCTACCGAAACGCCAGTCCCCCCAACCGCAACGGCCATACCACCCGCGCCGACTCCCGGGCCGACGGTCACCTCTTCACAGCCAGCTCCGGTTCCGCCCACCCCGGCCAGCTCTTCGGCCTCCGTCGCCTGCGGCGACATCCTCGCCCCCCTCGACAAGCAGCACAGCCTCACGGCCGACTGCCAGCCGCCAGACCTGGTCCCCCTGCCAGAATCGATGAGCCACCTTGTCGACTACCCGATCATCCTGCGGCGCGCCGCTGCCGACGCGATGGTCTTGCTCATCAGCTCGGCCGCCGACGCGGGCTTCGCACTCAAGGCGCGCAGCGCCTACCGCAGCTATGCCCAGCAGCAGGTGGTGTTCAACTACTGGGTCGGCGTCGACGGGTATGCCGAGGCCGTCCGCGTCAGTGCCGAACCGGGCCACAGCGAGCACCAGCTCGGCACCGCGGCCGACGTCGTCAGCGCGAGCTCCGGCTACGACTTCGACTATTTCGACGGGACGCCGGACGCGGCATGGCTGGCCGAGAACTGCTGGCGATTTGGCTACGTTCTCAGTTACCCCGCGGGCAAGGAGTCAGTCACCGGCTACGCCTACGAGCCGTGGCACGTGCGTTATGTTGGCACAGACGAAGCCGCCCGCGTCAGGGCAAGCGGCCTCACCCTGCACGAGTTCCTGCTCCAGCGCTGAAGCGACCTGCCTAGATAAAGGCGATGTCGCGAGCCTTTCCCGGCTGCTGCGCCACCCCAGTTTCGATCGCCTTCTTCGCGACGGCCCTGGCGACGCTCGCCGCCACGGTTGGGTGGAACACGCTCGGGATGATGTACTCGGGTGACAGCTCGTTCCGTGGCACCGCAGCCGCAATCGCCTCCGCCGCCGCCAGCTTCATCTCTTCGTTGATCTCACGTGCCCTCACGTCGAGCACCCCGCGGAAAAGCCCCGGGAAGCAGAGGACGTTGTTGATCTGGTTCGGGAAGTCCGAACGTCCCGTGGCCATTACCTTCACATAGGGCGCGGCCAGTTCCGGCTTAATCTCCGGATCGGGATTCGCGATTGCGAAGACGATCGGGTCGCGGTTCATCTTCTGGATGTCTTTGACGGTGATGAGGTCCGGCCCGGCTAACCCGAGGAAGAGGTCGGCGCCTTCCATCGCGTCGCTCACAGTGCCGCTGATCCCCTGCGGGTTCGTATGCTCCGCGAACCACTCCTTCACTGGATTCATCCCTGCGGTGCGGCCCTTATAGAGCACTCCGGTTCGGTCACAGCCGATCAGGTTCGTGACCCCGGCCGACATCAGGATCTTCGAACAGGCGACGCCGGCCGCGCCAACGCCCAGGACCACAACCTTGAGATCCTTTGGCTCCTTCTTCACGATCTTCAGGGCGTTCAAGAGGGCCGCCAGTACGACGACCGCCGTCCCGTGCTGGTCGTCGTGGAACACGGGAATGTCCAGCTCGCGCCTGAGCCGCTCCTCAATCTCAAAGCAGCGCGGCGCCGAGATGTCCTCCAGGTTGATGCCCCCGAAGCCGGGTGCAATCGCCTTCACAATTTCGACGATCGCATCGACGTCCGTGGTGTCCAGGCAGATCGGCCAGGCGTCGACACCACCGAACGTCTTGAACAGCATCGCCTTGCCTTCCATCACCGGCAGGGCAGCAAGGGGCCCGAGGTCGCCGAGCCCGAGGATCGCCGTCCCATCCGTCACAACCGCGACCGTGTTCCCCTTGGTCGTCATCGTATAGGCGGCCTCCGGGTTGTCCGCGATCGCCAGGCAGACCCGGGCCACACCGGGCGTGTACACCACGGAAAGGTCGCGCCGCGACGTTACCGGCACCTTGTTGTGGATTTCGATCTTCCCACCCCGATGGCTCCGGAAGACGCGGTCCGCAGCGCCCTTGATCACCACCCCGCGCAGCTTGCCAACGGTGGCGAGGATCGCGTGCGCCTGGTCGCTGTCACGTGCCTGCACGGCGATTTCCCGGACAATGACCTTCCCTGTCGAGCGCACGACATCGATATCACCGATGTTGCCGCCCGCATCCGCGACCGCGGCAGCGATCGTGGCCAGCATCCCGGGCTTGTTCGAGTACTGCGCCTGGAAACTGAAGGTGTAGGTCGCCGCCGGAGCACTGGAGCCACTCTTCCGGGTCATTTACATCAGCCTTTCTTGCTCACCAGACATCGCTCCGC
>DATCGT010000384.1:0-3561 GCA_036508775.1 Tepidiformaceae bacterium
GGGGCCGGGTGAGCACCCTGTTCGCCTCGACCGCTGGAGCGCCGAGACTGGTGCACCGGTGGAGAGACTTTGGCCCAGCGGCGGTGTCGATGCCTGCCGCCCGGGTCGGATACGCGATGGATCAAAGCACCGTGCGCCGCAGCACCAACGGAGGCAGATCATGGATCCGAGTCCTGGAGGCAGGAACCTGGTCGCGGTGACGCCGACGCCCGGCCGCACGTCGGCGAAAGCCCTCCAGGTGGACCAGCCCGACAGCACATGACCACGGCCGCGCCATTGGGCCGGCGCCGGCTCGTGACGACATTCCTAAGCCTCGATCCACGAAAGCGCCGGACAACCGGCATGAAGAAGGGAACGGAAGAGTCCTACATCGAAGATCTAGCGAATCGCGATGGCCCTGTCCATGCGTTGGTGTCCCGTGAGGGCGCAGCGAAGCGTTGGTGTCGGGGTGCGCGCAGGCCGGTGATGCAGCCTCGAAATAGGCAATGCCGGGGTGCCGACGTGCTGTGGATCAGCGGAAGGCAACATCGGTGGCGGCGTTTTCGCGAGCCGTCTGCGGACCTCGCGGGGTCGAAGAGCCCGTGCATGCGCGTGATCTCTTCATGCTGAGAACCGGGAGATCTCACGGTCACCCGCCTGTCGTGATGGAGGGGCGGGTCGTGCGGGGAAGGCCCAGGCCGTAATCCCGTGATGCACGATCGTGAGAAGTCGGACGGTCCGGTAGTACCTGGGAGACCGCTGAACAACGCCCAAGGCGGGGCGGCGGAAGCGGTGGAGGGAAGCGGACCGGCCAAGGGGAACACGACCAGTGAAACGCGCTCCGGACACGGTGCCGGGCAAGGCGCGCCAAGTGAGCTTGGTCGTGTGCGCCGAGTGGCAGCAACGGACAAGGAAGCGCGGTTCACCGCGCTCCTGCACCATGTCGATGTTGATCGCCTGCGGGCGGCGTATCGGGCTCTGAAGCCCAAGGCCGCACCGGGGGTGGACGGCGTGACGTGGGAGGACTACGGCGTGGATCTTGAGGCAAACCTTCGGGATCTTCACGCGCGTGTCCACAGGGGCGCGTACCGGGCGAGACCGTCGCGGAGGGTGTTCATCCCGAAGCCCGATGGGCGGCTGCGGTCGCTCGGGGTTGCCGCGTTGGAGGACAAGATCCTTCAGCGGGCGCTGGTTGAGGTGCTGAACGCCATCTATGAGACGGACTTTCTCGGATTCTCCTACGGGTTTCGGCCTGGGCGCGGCCCGCATCACGCGTTGGATGCGCTCGCGGCCGGGATCGTGGGGAAGAACGTGAACTGGGTGCTCGACGCTGATTTCAGCGATTACTTCTCCAGCCTCGACCATCAATGGCTTCTGAAGTTCTTGGAGCACCGGATCGCGGATCGGAGGGTCCTGCGGCTGATTCAGAAGTGGCTGGCCGCGGGGGTCATTGAAGATGGGTCTTGGACGGCGTTCGATGAGGGCGTTCCGCAAGGGGCATCGGCTTCTCCGTTGCTCGGGAACGTCTACGCGCACTACGTCCTGGACTTGTGGGCTCACCAATGGAGGACTCGGAACGCGCGCGGTGACGTTGTCATCGTGCGGTTCGCTGACGACTGTGTGCCGAGAACGCTGAAGGAGGATCGATGTAGAAGGCGATACCGACGGATGCGGTGCTGTACGAGAGATGAAGGAGCCAGGCCAGTGGTTTGGTGGCCCTTCGCAGCCGCCCTGCAGGGGGAGGCTGCAAACCACCGCGAGGTGCGTCGGTCAAGAGCCGGGGTGCTGAGCGTCGCGGATAAGGCGCGCCATCGAGCGCGTCAGGTGTGGATCACGAAGGCGAGCGAAAGCGAACCACCGTTGAAGTGTCGAAAGCGTATCGGTGACATCCGAAACCGGGGTCGAGTCGTTGCCCCGGGACGAGTCTGGCGGGAGCCTGCTGACTGGCCAGGTGGGTGTCCGGCATGGATGGTGGCGCGAGCGTGATCCGGGCTCTCGTGCGGAACTCGGGAACCTGTCGCCCCGATGGGACGGCCGGCCAGTGGAGCGGTACTGGCCTGCGGCTGGTCGTCTGGAGCGAGAACCCCAAGCAGCAGATCTGCGAGGGGGAGAGTAGCGATGCGGGGCACAGGGGCGGACCTGACCGTAGTAGCTGGGAAGGCCCTGTAATGGGGCTGGAGCGAAGGGAAAGGGTCGTCCTGGCGAGCTTGGCGGTCAACCGCCTTCGGGTGGGAGGAGCCGGGTGAGCGAGCCGAAGCCAAAGTCGTTTGAGATCTCCAAACGGGCTGTTTGGGATGCCTATCGGAGGGTCAAGGCGAACAAGGGCGGCGCCGGTGTGGATGAGCAGTCGATCGCGGAGTTCGAGGTTGATCTCAAAGACAACCTCTACAAGCTCTGGAATCGTCTGTCGTCGGGGACGTACTTCCCGCCGCCGGTGCGCGCAGTGGAGATACCGAAGCGGGACGGCACCTCAAGAGTGCTCGGGGTGCCGACCGTAGCTGACAGGATTGCTCAAACGGTTGTCCGCGGATACCTGGAGCCCGACGTGGAGCCGGTGTTCCACGAGGACTCCTATGGGTATCGGCCGGGCCGCTCGGCGCATCAGGCGTTGCGGGTGTGCCGGGAGCGCTGCTGGCGGAATGACTGGGTTCTAGATATGGACATCAAGTCGTTCTTCGATCGCGTTCCGTGGGATCTGGTCCTCAAAGCGGTAGCTCATCACACCGACCTGCGCTGGGTGCTCCTCTACGTGGAGCGGTGGCTGAAAGCGCCGCTTCAACTGGAGGACGGCAGCTTGGTCGAGCGGGATCGCGGAAGCCCACAAGGGTCTGCGATTTCGCCGTTGCTCGCCAACTTGATGTTGCATTACGCGTTCGATGCGTGGATGGCCAGGGAGTTCCCGACCGTCCCGTTCGAGCGGTACTGCGATGACATCATCGTCCACGCCCGAAGCGAACGCCACGCCCGCCTGTTGTGGGCGGCGATCGCGACGCGGTTGGCGGAGTGCGGGCTTGAGCTCAACGAGCGCAAGACCCGCGTCGTGTATTGCAAGGATGACGACCGGCGCGGCTCATCTGAGCACACGTCGTTTGACTTCCTCGGGTACACGTTCCGTCCGCGGCTGTCGAAGAGCAGGTTCGGGAAGCACTTCCTGAACTTCTCCCCGGCGGTGTCGGGAGAGGCGAAGACGCGGATGCGGCGCGAGATGCGCCGCTGGCGGGTCGCTCGCCGATCGGACAAGTCCCTCACGGACCTGGCGCTGATGTTCAACCTTCAGCTCCAGGGCTGGATCAACTATTACGGGCGCTTCTACAAGTCCATGTTGTATCCGGTGTTCCGCCACTTCAACGACTTGCTCGTGATGTGGGCCATGCGGAAATACAAACGGCTGCGCCGCCACAAGACCAGAGCACGCAGGTTCATCGCTGACGTCGCACGACGCCAGCCGGACCTGTTCGCGCACTGGCGCTGGGGGCTGCGCCCTGACGGCTGGACGATGGGAGCCCGGTGAGCTGAGAGGTTCACGCCGGGTTCTGCGAGCGCCGGAGGGTGAGACTCCCTCCGGCGACTCTCCTCGTGGTG
>DATCGT010000385.1:0-3444 GCA_036508775.1 Tepidiformaceae bacterium
CGGATCGTCAGCCTTGAGAGCGGCCGGCGACTTCTTCACAGCGACGACGTCGTTCGGGCCGGCGACATACGGTGCGGTGGTCGCCTGGCTGGTGGTCTGCGAGCCGCCTGAAGGCGTGCTCGTCGTGGAACTGCTGCCGCCACAGGCGACGGCAATTGCGGCCACACTTGCGGCCGCCAGCGTCAACATGAGAACCCTTTTCTGCATCTGTTCCCCAATCCTTGTTGGCCGTTCGTCAGAAGCTGCCACGGCCCGGCAACTTTCCAACTTCCCGACACGTTTCTGAGCGCACCGGCTGAACCGGTTTCCGCCCCGAGCCGTCCACCTCGCCTGGAGAGACGGGCGACAGGACAGGGCGCGCCAGGCATGGCTCCTCTATTTCTGGCGGCTCTATCCTCTCCCCCGCTGGGGGCAGCGGCATGCGGGTAAGCTCCTGTAAAGCACGAGTAAAAATACGCATACCCGGCATCTTTGCTGCGTCTCCTCACGTTGGCTCGCGTGGCTTCTGCTTAGGCATTTGTGGAATCTATAGCAGCGGTTGACTGCGGCCTTTACTGGCCCTAGCTTTCGGAGCGTGGAAACACTCGGTTCAGTTCGGATCGGACTGATCGGCGCCGGTCGACTCGCCTGGTCTCTCGGGCCAGCTCTCGTCCGCGCCGGGTGCACCGTCACGGCCGTCTCGGGACGCGACCCGCGGGCAAGCGCGACACTCGCGGAAACAATCGGCAAGGGCAGCCGGTCGTACGCCATGCCCAGGGACGTCCTCGATGCCGCCGAACTCGTATTCCTCACCGTCCCCGACGGCATGATCCGCCCGGTTTCCGACTCACTCCCGTGGTTGCCCCACCACCGCGCCGTCCATTGCAGCGGCGCACTTCCACTCGATGCCCTGTCGGCCGCGACCAGCGCCGGTGCCGAGGTCGGTACCTTCCACCCTATCCAGACGTTCCCCGCGCGTCGCCGCGAGCCGGACCGCTTCACGGGCATCTACTGCGGCTTCGAAGGCTCCGGCATGCTCGGGAACCTCCTCGAGGGCATTGCCCTGGCGCTGGGATCTCGCCCACTGCCGCTCGCGGGCGTGAACCGCGCCCTCTATCACGCCGCCGCGGTGTTCGTGAGTAACGACCTCGTCGCGCTGATGAGCGCCGCCAGTCGGACCTGGGCCCTCGCCGGCCTCCCCGGCGACATCGCGAGGCAGGCGCTCTCCCCTCTCCTGACCGCCACTGCCGCTAATGTCGCGGGTCTCGACCTAACCGCAGCGCTAACTGGCCCGATCGCCCGGGGCGACGTCGGCACTGTCCGCGCCCACCTCGAAGCCCTCTCCTCTGCCCCCGCACTCCGCGACCTCTATCGCCGCCTCGGGGCGGAACTCCTCCTCGTTGCGAAGCACGAGGACCCCGTCATCAGACTCCAACTCGAGGGGTTGCTTCGCGACCCCGGCAGCGATTGACCCCACTTAGCCTCTATACTCCGGCTCACTATGGCTTCCGAGCGCGTGGTCACCGGCACAGCGACCCTGGTCTTTGCTGTCCTCTCCGTCATTCTCTGGCAGGACTATCTCTCCCTCTCCAGCCAGGTCTACGGCGAGCGCGACGCCGCCCAGGCGCAACTCACGCAGATCGACAAGGACCTTGCCGCTGCGACGACCGGCGACCAGGTCGTCCAACTCAGCCTTGATCGATCCGCCGCCCAGTCTCTCTATGACCAGGCTGAAGGTCGCATCAACGACATGGACGGCTGGAATGCGCCGGAATGGAAGCTGAAGAACTCGCTCCGCCTCGCAGCTCCCGCCGCCGCCGTGCTCTTCGCGGCCTTCACGCTGCTCTCTATCCTCAATCCACTGAAATAGCCCCGCGCCCCCTTCCGGGGCGGTTCCGCATCATGGCAGAAGCGCGAACGCCTGCGGCTTCTCGCTGAAGCCAATGCTGATCCCCTGGTTGCCACCTTCCCAGGTCACGGCCTGCGTCCCACCGGAGGGGAAGCTGTAGGTCCCCCCGACCAGGAGGGATTTCGCGGCCGGCAACTTGCTGATTGCGACCCATGTGCGACCGGTTCCGGCATCGTTCGAGAAGCTCGTGTTCGTGATGTCCGCGAACTCCAGGTGCGTAACCCTGGTTCCAAGATCCGCGGTCTTCACTGTGTACGTCTCAGTCAGCGTGAGCGACTTAATGCTCTTCCCGTCCGCGGCCATCTCGCCAGAAAGTGTGATCTTCTGATCGACGGCCTTCTCGGCCGCGTTCTGGCCGGCAGTCGTGTATGTCCACGAAGGCGATGAACTGAACCGGAGACCATTCCATGCGACCTCCGCGGGCTCGTGGAATGTCACGAAGACTCCGCCCGCCTGTCCCGGCACCTTGAAAGCCGATGCATCGAAATAGATGTACTTCGTCGCCTTCAACACCGCTAGGGGATCAGCGCTCGACCCAGTTGGGACGCCATCCGCCGGACCAGCAGTACCCGCAGGGTGTGAGCTTCCGCCACAGCCCAACAAGGTCAGCGCCAGCATGCCGCAGAACAACACGCCCAGGACCCGGATTCGCCTGTTTCGCACGTCCTGGTGGCCTCCTTCTACGTGGGCGACACCCACCCCTTGACCGCCCGGCGGCGTCTTCCTGCGCTGCTCCCGCACGACCGGAAGAGGGAGGCTGGAGAGGGGAAGAGGAACCCTCCCCCTCCGGCGTGCGGAAAGCAGCAGCGGGCTGATTTGCGCGGCTAAGGAACGATCTCGATCGCAACCCTCGCCGTCGGGAGACGATAGCCGAGGCTCAACCCCGGAGCGTCCTGCTTGAAGGCCAGCAGCGGCTGCTCATATCCCCAGGGCGGCGCCCCGTGCCCCTGGTAGATCATCGGGTAGAGGTCGATCAGATGGATTCCGGGTGCACCGGTAGCCACGAGATTAATCGCCGCATCACCGTTGCTGTTGAACCCGCAGGCAAAGCCGATGTACGCGTTGTCGTAGGTGATCGCCGTGCCGTTGTCGAGCTCGGTCCAGCCCACGCCTTTCAGGTGAACCGTGAACTGGTCCCCGGCCTTAACCTTCTGTGGCGTCACGTCCTGGATGCTGCGCTCCAGGAAATACGGCACCTCGGTAAGCACCGATTGGCCGCTCACAAGCTTGATCACGTGCCAGCCGCCCAGGTCATCCGGGACCTGGAAGGTGCCCTTGAATGTCCCATCAGCCCCGGCCGTCGCCTTGCCAACACTCGTCGTGTCGAGCGCCCAACCGCTGGGGTTCACCCGGTTCCCGCGGGCCGTCACCCAGAACATCTCCACGTCGGCGTTGGCCGGTACACCGGTCGCCGTGATGGTCGCGTTGGTCAGAATCGGCCCGGAGATGGGCGCCACCGCCCCCTTCACATTGGCGTTCGTCGGCGTTGTGCTCTGCGTGGTCCTTGGCGCCGCTGCTGAATTGGCCACGGCCTGCGTATCCGGCCAGTCGAGGTA
>DATCGT010000386.1:0-7940 GCA_036508775.1 Tepidiformaceae bacterium
AGCCGGTCCGGCCGCGAGGGCTTTCTCCTTCTCTGCCTGGACGAGCAAAGCCAGTTCGTGCACCAGGGCATCGAGGCCCTTGCTTTCGATTGCGGAAATCACCCGAACCGGCCGCCCGAGATGCTTCTCGAGCGTCGCAGCCGACTCCTTCGCGCTCTCCTCGTCGAGGTCGGCCTTCGTTACAGCCACGACTCGCACGACGTCGTCCAGCTTCGGGTCGTATGCCCGGAGTTCACCCTCAATGAGCTCGTAGTCCGTCACGGGGTCCGGGGACGTCCCATCAATCAGATGCACCAGGACTCGGCACCGGCGGATGTGCTTGAGGAACTCGAAGCCGAGCCCGTAGCCCTCACTCGCGCCTTCCACCAGTCCCGGGAGGTCAGCCACCGTGAAGCGCCCGAAATCGACGTTCACGACCCCGAGCATCGGCTCCAGTGTCGTGAACGGGTACGAGGCGATCTTCGGCTTCGCGTTGGAGATCGTCGAAAGCAGCGTCGACTTCCCGGCGTTCGGCAGGCCAATCAGCCCGGCATCCGCCAGCAGCCGTAGCTCCATCCGGAGCGTGACCGCTTCGCCCTCGTGTCCCTTCTGCGCGAACGAAGGTGTCTTGTTCGTGGAGGTCGCGAACCGCTTGTTCCCCCAGCCCGCACGGCCGCCATACGCGACCAGCGCTTCTTCGCCGAAGGTTTCAAGGTCAACGATGAGGTCGCCCGTATCGTCGTCGTACACAACCGTGCCGCCCGGTACTTCCAGCGTCAGGTCGGTTCCATGAGCACCTGTCCGGAGGTTGGGGCCACCGTTCCCACCGTTGCCCGCCTGGAACTTCTTCTTCGAGCGGAACTGCTCCAGCGTGTAGACATCGTCCACAGCCTTCAGGAAGACACGGCCACCACGGCCTCCGTCTCCACCGTCCGGCCCGCCATTGGGCACAAACTTTTCGCGGTGATAACTGACCAACCCGTGGCCGCCACTGCCACCGTGGACCTGGATGACTACACCATCAAGCATGTATCCATCCTTACACAGGTTTGCTGGTTGTGAGAGAGAGACGATGAAGATGAGGCTGTTGGGCTGTTGGGAATAGGCGCCAGCAGATTCGAATCAGGGGCCTAT
This sequence comes from Tepidiformaceae bacterium, assembly GCA_036508775.1. GTDB lineage: Bacteria > Chloroflexota > Dehalococcoidia > Tepidiformales > Tepidiformaceae > JBGPOS01. The sequence continues at coordinate 1,114 of DATCGT010000386.1, forward strand.
CGGCCGTAGGCAATCCTGGCGGGCTTCCCGCGTGGTTCAGGCGATCGTTGGGGCTTGCTGGAGCGCGTCGAAGAACATCGCCTGCTCCTGTTGGGGAAAACCCTGATACCCATCAGGAAATCCCCTCATGCCCAACACCTTACCGAGGGATTCCCCTATCAGGCTGCGACCTCGCTCGACGGAGTCTGTACGCTCATTGCGGACATGAACACGCCAGTCACCCGCGGCCTCGAACCGATGCTCGCAAAGCTGACGCCCTCGATCCCTGCTGGCGAAGGCTGGCTCTATGAGCCGAAGTGGGACGGCTTCCGCACAATCGTCTTCTTCGATGGCACCGAACTCTATCTCCAGAGCCGCGACCTGAAGCCCCTCGGACGCTATTTCCCCGAGCTGGAGGTAGGCCTCCCGAAAGCCCTTCCCGGCCCGATGGTGCTCGATGGCGAAATCGTCATCATGGGCCCGAAAGGTCTCGACTTCGACTCGCTCCAGATGCGCATCCACCCGGCCAAATCCCGCGTCCGCAAGCTCGCCGCAGAAACGCCTGCCGTCTTCGTGGCCTTTGACCTCCTCGCCGTCGGCGACACCGACCTCCGGCAGGAGCCCTTCTCTGAGCGACGCCGCAGACTGGAAGAAGCCCTCTCCTCAGCCCCGTCTCCAGTCTTCCTGACCCCCTCGACGAACGACCCGGCGGTGGCCCAGGACTGGTTCGACCGCTTCGAAGGCGCGGGCTTCGACGGCGTCGTCGCCAAGCGCCTCGACCAGCGTTACCAGCCCGGCGTCCGCGCGATGGCGAAGATCAAGCATCTCCGCACCGTCGATTGCGTCGTCGGTGGCTTCCGCTGGAACCGCGGCGAAGAAGGCCGCTTGGTCGGTTCCCTCCTCCTCGGCCTCTACGACAGCGAGGGCATTCTCCACCTGGTCGGCCACACCGCGAGCTTCAAAGCCGACGAGAAGCGCGCCCTCGTCCCCCTCCTGAAGGACTACATCGACCAATCCGGCCCGGAAGGCTTTGGCCAGGGCCGCACCCCCGGCGCGCCCAGCCGCTGGAGCCAGGGCAAAGACCAGGACTGGGTCCGCCTCCGCCCTGACCTCGTCTGCGAGGTCACCTTCGACTACCTCCAGGGGCAGCGCTTCCGCCACGCCTCCACCTTCCAGCGCTGGCGCACCGATAAGCCCCCCCATGCCTGCACCTTCGACCAGCTCGAGGCTCCCGTCCCGGCGGAGCTCATGCAGGTCTTCGAGAAGTAGCCGCCGCCATTCGGGTGCAAGGGTGGCTGGCGGGGGGGTCTACCATTGGGTGAGAAAGCTGGGTGCAATGGACGAAAAGAAGACCGGGCTCCTGGGGCGGCCGCTCATCATGACCGAACTGGTGGCATATCAGCCGGATGCGGTTGTCAGCCGGACGATCATCGACAAGAAGGCGAGCACCGTCACGATGTTCGCGTTTGACGAAGGGCAGGGCCTGAGCGAGCACACGTCGCCATTTGACGCGCTGGTTCAGGTGCTCGATGGCGAAACAGAGATCACCGTCTCCGGTCATGAGCATCACCTTGCCGCGGGGCAGATGATCATCATGCCGGCCCTGGAGCCTCATTCAGTGAAGGCGCTTACTCGACTCAAGATGCTGCTGGTGATGGTGCGAGCGTAGCGGCACCAGGGTCTCCGTTTCCCCGGTCAGGCCGGGGGCCCGTCGCGGGTGACCGGGCGTCCTACTCGGCCGATTCGCTCTTCGCCACCAGTACGGAACGCACGTACTCGGCCAGCCCTTCGCACCGCTTGTCCCAGTTCGCCCGGAAGCGCTCATCCGCGACGTACATCTCGCCAAGCCCGCGATGGATCTCCGGCGTGCATTCGTAGAACCATCGGCTGATGTGCTGTCGATGCCGTTCGGCCACGGCCACGGCACGCGCGTTCGTTGGCGCACACCCGTCGGCGAGGCACGCGGCAAACGCATCTTCGATATCCCTGGCCTCGGCCGCTACCTGCTTCCACTCCTCGGCCCCGTAGCCTGAAACCCGGCGCTGTGACTCCTGGTACTCGGTCGTGTCGCCCCAGCGTCGTTCTGCTTCATCTGCATACGCGCTCGTGTCGAAACCCTCGAACATCGTGTCCTCCTTCAAGAGCCGCCCTTCGAGGTTCGCCGCCAGGGCCTCATCGAGGGCGCCCAGCATGGCCGTAAACCGGTCGCGCTGTTCCTCGGCGAGCGCTCGCTGGCGCCGAAGCGCAGCCCCGCGGTCGTATCCGGGCCGGTCGAGCAGTGCCTGGACGTCCTTGAGCGAAAACCCCAGCTGCTGCCACCCGACAATCTCCTGCAGGCGCAGCAGATCGTCGTACGAGTAGAGGCGGTAGCCGCTCTCGCTGCGTCCGCTGGGCTTCAGCAGCCCGATCTCGTCGCAGTGATGGAGCCCCGCCCGGACAGTCACGCCCGCGAGCCTGGCAACCTCACCAACGGTTCTCATGAACCCACGCTAGCGCCTCCGACAGCGACGCGGCGACGCGGCGACGCGGAAGGCGAGCACCGGCGGCTCGTCGTTGTCCTCCCAGGTCCAGCAGGCGGACAGTACGGCCTGCGCCATCCCCCACTTCCGCAACCGCTCCGCGTCCATGTCCAGCGCCCGCGCGAACAGCCCGATCCGCCGTCGTAACAACCCCCGCAGGTCCGGCTCGGACGCGATCTGCGGCCCGGGGTTCCTCAGCAGCGCCCCCACCTCGTACGCCGGCTCGCCCACGAGTCCCTTTGGGTCGATGGCCAGCCATGGTGACCGCCCGGCCCTGAGGATGTTGTCGTGGTGCAGGTCGCCGTGGAGGAGCACGGGCGCGTCGCTCGTTGGGAGCAGTTCATCGAACAGCGCCGCCGCCTCGTCGATGAGGCGCCGCGGGTACGGGCCGCCCGTCGGGAACGCCGCGAGATACTTCGGGATGTCCTGCGCCCAGTCCGCCACCGTCGGGAACCGATGCCCGTCCGGCACCGGCCGCCACAGCCGCCGCATCACGTCCGCCGCGGCTGGCACCGAGACCTCGTCGTCCTCGGTCAGCTCTGAGAGCGGCGTCCCCGGGGCCAGCCGCTCGATGAGCAGCGCCCCGCGCTCGGCATCCCACGCGATTAGCCGCGCAGCACCCTCCCCGTCGTACAGCCGCAGCGCCTCCGCCTCGCGCGCTTGCTGCGGCTCCGGCACCCCCACCTTGAGCACCACAGGCCCGCCATCCGCGGTCGTCGCCCGGGTGACCCAGTTGTAGCTCAGGTCCGCGAACGGCGCCCCGACCGTCAGTCCCCACAGATCCGCGCACTCCCGGACTACCGCCGGGATCCGTTCGAGCCACGCAGAGCCCGCGGCGCCGTACACGCCCGTGACCTTCCGCCGGAGCTTCTCCGTGATGGGGAACGCCGCATCTCCCATCCGCCGATCCTGCGGAAGCCGCCCGCGCGGCGCAAGGCCCGGCACCTCCTGTATCCTCCGTAATCGGGCGCGACCCGAATGCGCCGCCAGGAGTCGCTGATGGAACTCAAGCTCGAACGCCCGAAGAAGCTCGAACTCGTTCGCGACCTCCAGGAGTACCTCCATTCCGAGATGGAGCTGGACCCCGGCGACCTCGGCACAGAGCTCCTTCTCGACTTCGTCGCCGAGCTCCTTGGCCCCCACATCTACAACCAGGCGCTCTTCGACGCCCGCGCCACCGCCTCTCGCCAGGCCGACGCTATGCAGGAGGCCCTGCTTGAACTCGAACGCACCCCGAAGGTCCGCCGCTGACAGGAGGCCCCCCATGCCCGAAGACGACCAACTGGAAACCGCCCGCCGCCTCCTCGCTCGTGCCGGCATTACTCCCTCCGATGCTGACCTCGTGCGGGTCGCCGCCTTCATCGGCCAGCCGTATCCGCGCACCCCGAAGCTGGCGACCGAGCCCCACATCGCCCGGGCCGTTGAAGAATGGGGCCGCCAACCATGACCGACGTTGCGACCATGACCATCGCGGAGGCTGGCCGCCTCCTCCGCGCGAAACAGCTCACCTCCCGCGAGCTGACTGAGGCCTCCATCGCCCGCGCCGAGGCCCTCGAACCGACGCTCAACGCCTTCATTACCCGCACCTTCGAGCAGGCGCTCGCCGCTGCGGACACCGCCGATGCCGACCTCGCCCATGGCCGCGATCGAGGCCCTCTCCACGGCATCCCCATCGCCATCAAGGACCTTTGCGCAACGAAAGGAGTCCGCACGACCGCCGGCTCCAACGTCCTCGCCGATTGGATCCCCGACTTCGACGCCACGGTCGTCACGAAGCTCCGCGAGGGCGGTGCGGTCTCGGTCGGCAAGCTCAACCTCCACGAGTTCGCCTATGGGGTCACCAGTGCGAACCACTGGTACGGCCCGGTCCACAACCCCTGGGACACCGGCCGCCACCCCGGCGGCTCGAGCGGTGGCACAGGGGCCGCCGTCGCTTCCGGGGAGATCTTCGCCGGCATTGGCACCGACACCGGTGGCTCGATCCGCATCCCCGCCGCCCTCTGCGGCGTCGTCGGCCTGATGCCAACCTACGGCCTCGTCTCCCGCGCGGGAGTCACGCCCCTCTCCTGGTCTCTAGACCACGTCGGCCCGCTCGCCCGCACGGTCGAAGACGCCGCCCTCTTCCTCAACGCGATCGCAGGCCACGACCCCTCCGACCCCGGCAGCGTCCGCCGCGACGGCTTCGACGCCACCGCACAGCTCGGCCGCTTCGACCTTCGCGGAGTCCGCGTCGGCGTTGCCCGCAGCCAGTTCGAACGTGTCCAGCCCGACGTTGTCGCGGCGGTGAACGCCGCACTCGTCGTTCTTCAGGGCCTCGGCGCGACCGTCACCGACGTCGCCATACCGATGCTCGACGCGGGTCTGCGCCTATCAATCCTCGGACCGGAAGCGGCCGCCTTCCACGCCGAGTGGCTCCGCACTGTCCCCGAGAAGTACAGCGACGAGGTCCGAGTCCTGCTCCTCGCCGGCACCGCCACCCTCGCCGCCGACTACATCAACGACCAGCGCCTCCGCCGCGAGTTCACCGACCAGGTGCGGAATGTCATGCGCTCCGTCGACGTCATCGCCATGCCCACCTGCCCCGCTGTCGCTGACGAGATTGGTGCCCGCTCTTACCAGTACGCCGCGCTGACCGCTCCCTGGGACTTCACCGGCCAGCCGGTCATCTCGGTGCCCTGCGGGTTCGGGGCGGCGGACATGCCCGTCGGCCTATCGCTCGCCGGGAGGCCGTTCGAAGAAGCCCTCATCTGCCGCGTCGCCCAGGCCTACGAGCAGGCCACCAGCTGGCACAACCAGCATCCGAAGGTCTAAGGAGCCGCGATGTTCGTCCTCTTCTACAACTACGTCGACAACGTGCTCGAACGCCGGGGGCCCCACCGCCCGGCCCACCTCGACCTCGTGAACGAATTCCACGCCGCAGGCACCCTCACGATGGCCGGCGCCCTCACCGACCCCGTCGACAGCGCTCTCATCGTCTTCCGCGACCGCGAGTCAGCGGAGGCCTTCGTCGCCCGCGACCCCTACGTGGCCAACGGCCTCGTCCCGGCCCACCGCATCCGCGAATGGGCCTTGGTCGTCGGAGGCTAGATTCAAACCGCCGCGGAAACTGCTAAGCGACCACTACCGTAGGCCCGCTTACGACTCCGCATTCTTCTTCGCCCGGCTCGGCTGAACACGGGGCGGCTCGCCCTTCATCTTCGGGTAGTTCGGGGGCCACGGGGCATCGCCTTGACCTTCCCGCTCGTGCTTTGCCACCAGGTCCAGCAGCGGCTCCAGCGAAAACGCCCGCTCGTCGATCAACGCGTGCGGGTCGCCACGTTCCGCGAAGCGCGCCGGCACCGTCGCCAGCGTGTACTTCGATGGGTCGACGTCCGCCACCTCGTCCCACTCCAGCGGACAGCTCACCCGCGCGTCCGGCATCGGCCGCACCGAGTACGCCGAGGCCACCGTCCGGTCGCGCGCGTTCTGGTTGTAGTCGATGAACACCCCGTGCCGCTCTTCCTTCCACCACTTCGTCGTCGCCAGCGCCGGGATGCGCCGTTCCACCTCCCGCCCGAGGGCCAGCGCCGAGCGCCGAACCTCCTGGAAGCCCCACTTCGCCTCGATCCGCACCAGGATGTGGATCCCCCGCGACCCCGAGGTCTTCGGATACCCCCGGTACCCCAGCTCTTCGAGCAGCGCCCGTACCTCCAGCGCCACCGTTCGCACGTCCGCGAATGTCGCCTGAGGCGTCGGGTCCAGATCGACCCGGAGTTCGTCCGGGTGGTCGACGTCCCCCGTGCGCACCGGCCACGGGTTGAGGTCGAGACAGCCCGCGTTCGCCACCCAGGCCAGCCCCGCAGCGTCGTCGACCACCACCTCGTCGGCCGAGCGACCGCTGGGGAACGTGATGTGCGAGGTGCGCATCCAGGCAGGGAGGTTCGCCGGCGCGCGCTTCTGGAAGAACGGCGGCTGGTCCGCCCCGTTGGGGAAGCGCTTCAGGATCATCGGCCGGTCGCGTACCCCGCGGACCGCGCCTTCGGCCACCGCGAGGAAGTACCGCACCACGTCGAGCTTCGTGTACCCCGTCTGCGGGAAGTACACCTTCTCGGGGTTCGTGATGGTGACCTCGCGGCCTTCGACTTCAATCGTCGTCGACGGGTCCGGCATCGCTCGATCGTACACGAGCCCGTAAGCCCCCTTCTTCACCCCCTCGCCCGTCGCAACAAGCACGGGTAAGGAACGGCACCATTTTATTCCGCCCAGCTTCGATCGAGTCCCCAGCATCGCGGCGTAGTTTGGCGGCTGTGTGTGGGCACACGAAACCAACCACACACAACTCCGCCCGAT
>DATCGT010000387.1:0-4899 GCA_036508775.1 Tepidiformaceae bacterium
CTCGCGATATCCGTCGTCGACCTTACCGACGCGACCAAGACAGCCATGATTGCGAAGTATGGAAACGCGGTAAGCGTCAGGCTTGGCCAACTCGCGACCGCTCCGATCTGCGATGCGAAAATCGATTGCCCCCCTCCTGCATCGAATTGACGCGGGAATCGCCCACAGCCACGGCAACGTCCAGGTTTCAATTCAGCTTCCGGCCGCGTCGAGCAAGGCGTTCGTGCCGCGTCAGCATGTCCACACGCACGCCTTGCTCACTGGCCCCGACTTCCGGCAAGATTCCATTAGCACTCATTGACAGGGAGTGCTAACATTCCGGTCTCACTCTCTATTTCGACTGAGGTTTCTCTATGGCCAAGCAGCTGCTCTTTGATGAAGAAGCTCGTCACGCGCTCAAGCGTGGCATCGACGCCCTCGCTGACGCCGTCAAGATCACGCTCGGCCCTAAGGGCCGCAACGTCGTTCTCGACAAGAAATTCGGCGCCCCGACGATCACGAACGACGGCGTGACCATCGCCAAGGACATCGAACTCGAAGATCCCTTCGAGAACATCGGTGCCCAGTTGGCCAAGGAAATCGCCTCGAAGACCAACGACATCGCCGGTGACGGCACCACGACCGCGACCGTCCTCGGACAGTCGATCGTGCAGGAGGGCCTCAAGAACGTGGCCGCCGGCGCGAACCCGATGGGCCTGAAGCGCGGCCTCGAAGCTGGCACCGCCGCTCTCGTCGATGCTCTCAAGAAGAACAGCATCAAGGTGACTGAGCGCGCCCAGATGGCCCAGGTCGCCACGATCTCGGCCAACAACGATGCATCCATCGGCAATCTCATCGGCGAATGCATGGAGAAGGTCGGCAAGGACGGCGTCATCACCGTCGAAGAGTCCCGCGGCATCCAGACCGAAGTCGAGTACGTCGACGGTATGGCCTTCGACCGCGGCTACATCAGCCCCTACTTCGTCACCAACCCCGAGCGCATGGAAGCCGTCGTCGAGGATCCCTACATCCTCATCACCGACAAGAAGCTCAGCTCGGTCCAGGAAATCCTTCCGCTTCTCGAGAAGATCCTCCAGGCGACCAAGAACGTCGTCATCATCTGCGGTGACCTCGACGGCGAAGCCCTCGCCACCCTCGCGGTCAACAAGCTCCGCGGCACCATCAACATCCTCGCCGTGAAGGCCCCCGGCTTCGGCGATCGCCAGAAGGACAACCTGGGCGACCTCGCCGTCCTGACCGGCGCCACCGTCATCTCCGAGGAAATCGGCCGCACGCTCGAGACGGTGGAAGTCGCCGACCTCGGCCGTGCCCGCCGCGTCACCGCCACCAAGGAAGAGACGACGATCATCGAGGGCAAGGGCCACAAGAAGGACACCGACGCCCGTATCTCCCAGATTCGCGCCATCCTCGACGATGCGAAGAGCGACTGGGACAAGGAAAAGGCCCAGGAACGCCTCGGCAAGCTCGCCGGTAGCGTCGCCGTCATCAAGGTCGGCGCCGCCACGGAAGTTGAACTCAAAGAGAAGAAGCACCGCGTTGAGGACGCCCTGAGCGCCACCCGCGCGGCTGTCGAAGAAGGCATCGTCCCGGGCGGCGGCGTTGCCCTCCTCAATGCGCTCCCCGCCCTCGACAAGCTCAAGCTGACCGGCGACGAAGCCACCGGCCTGAAGATCCTCCGCCGGGCCCTCGAAGAGCCTATGCGGCGCATCGCCATCAACGCCGGCAAAGACGGTTCCGTCATCGTCGAAGAAGTCAAGAAGCTCAAGAAGGGCGAAGGTTACAACGCCCAGAGCGACACCTTTGGCAACATGATTGCGATGGGCATCCCCGATCCGACCAAGGTAACGCGGTCGACCATCGAGAACGCCGTTTCCATCGCGGCCATGGTCCTGACCACGAACTGCCTGGTCACGGATCGCCCGGAGCCCCAGGGGGCAGGTGCGGCACCTCAAATGCCGCCGATGTACTAGGCTGACCAACCCTCGCGACCGCCAGTGCGGTCCGGGCAAATGGTGAGAACTCGCGAGGGGGTGCGGCTACGGCCCGCCCCCTCGTGCTTTTCCCCTCCGGGGGCTGAGAGACTGGAAGGAGGATGTGATGCTGACTGAGAATGGACTCGAAGTCGACCTCAATGCCGTCAACGAAGTGCTTCAGCGCGCCGACGTGCTCACGATCGGTTTCACTGTCTTCCCGGAACGCCTGCTCGTCGACGCGCGGACGCTCCCCGATGCGGGACCGCTGATCGCAATCGTCGGTCCCGTCGCCTCGGTCCAGGAACGGTATCTCTGGCTCGGCAAACACCGGGGCCAGTTCCCGGCACCGCAGGGCTTCTCGTTCTTCATGTGGCCGCACACCGTTCGCAACATGGTCGAACGCAACGTCCTGCGCGTCCTCCGCGACCGGCTCCGCAGCGTCTCCAGCGAAAGCGACGAAGTGCTCGAGAAGACGATGGCGCGACTGCTGTTGCTCGAGGAACAGGCGTTCCGCAACGCCATCCTCGGAGTGGAACCATGGCAGGCGCTCTGGAAGGCCGGGTAGCCACCACCGGGACTCGCGCACACGTCAGCACGTGTCGCCGCAGGTACTAGGATGAGCGAATGAACGCTCTCATCGCCGTCCTCATCGTGGCCGCCATCGTCGCGCTCATCTACCTCGTGAACTCCATCCACCTCAACACCGCCCGGCTGACCGACCGCCTTGCCGCGCTGGAGCAGCAGCAGGGCGCCGTGCGGGACAGCACGAGCGGACTGCGCGAGGCCACCGAGAGCATTCGAAACGCGCTGGGGCGTGCACAGGACGGCCTGACCAACATCCAGGCCCAGTCCAATGCCCGCCAGGACATGGAGCGCGCGACCGCGGAGTCGATACGGCGACTCGAGGCGGTCATCGCCGGCACAGCGGCCAAGGGCGGTGCCGGCGAGAACATCATCGACCTCGTCTTCGCGAAGCTGCCCGTTGAGTGGCAGGTGCGCGACTTCCCCCTCGGGAACCGGCGCGTCGAATTCGGTCTTCGCTTGCCAAACGGCCGTATAGTCCCGATCGACAGCAAGTGGCCAGCCACCAACCTGCTCGAACAGTTCATCGCGAGCGTGGACCCGGACGAGCGCCAGTCGCTCAAGGCACAGATCGAAGCTGCGGTCGTCACGAAGGTACGGGAGGTGACGAAGTACCTGGACCCCGAACTCACCGCGAACTTCGGCATCGCGGTCGTCCCTGACGCGGTCTACGACCTCTGCGGCGCAGCCCAGGTCCAGGCCATGCAGATGCGCGTCGTCCTGGTTGGCTACGGGATGTTCGTGCCCTACCTGCTGCTGGTCTTCCAGACCGCCCTCAGCAATTCGCGAGACATCGACCTGGAACGCCTCGGTGCCTACCTCGTCACACTCGACGAAGCGGTGGGGACGCTGCAGGGGGAGGTCGAAGGCCGCATGTCGCGAGCCATCACTATGCTCGACAACTCCCGGGACGACCTGCGGGCCCAGGTGGCGAAGGTTGGGAATGTCCTCGCCCAGATTCGACCACCCACCGCTCCTTCACAGGTACGTGGCGGGTCCGACGAGACGCCAGTCTAGACGTGGCCAGTGCTAGCGAGGTGATTCGACGGTCAGGTTCGGGACCGTCACCGAATGGGGCAGGTTCCGCGGTGGACAGGTGAAGTTCTCGTCGTAGTAGGCGGTAACCTGCACCATCACGATCGTGCCCCCACCGAACGTCGGCGCCGACCGGCAAACCTGGCCCGCCGTCTCGCGCGTTGTGCCCGAGAGCGGCGCCCAGAGCGGCAGCTGCGGCTGGTAGGAGCCCGCGATCCGGCCAAACTGCAGGCTCGTCGAGTAGATCCCCACCTGCTTCCCGGCCGCGACCAGGACCTCGGTCATCCCCTGGATGACGCGGGAATTCGCAACCGTATCGCTCGTCCAGTAGTTGCCTGTTTCAACGTCCAGCCAGAACGTCCGCATGCCCGAAGCGAACGAGCTATTCGCATAGTTAAGCGCGTAGGCGGCGGCTTCACGACCGTAGTAGTAGCTCTCGCACCAGTAGTCCGTGGCGCGGCAGTTCGGGTTGAGATAGGTGATCGGCGCCGAGTTCGTATTTAGATAGACCGATGCCGAGGCAGTCGATCGCGCCCACTGCAGCTGATTCCCGAAGCAGGGGTTCTGAGTCATCGCCTTCCCGCCGTTTAGCCCAATCACGACGAAGTCCATGGGAGGCGTCGGCATCGAGTAGCCGCACTGCGGGTAGGAGACATCGTAGCCATGGGTGACCATGAGGTCGGTCACTGCCACGCTGGCGGCAGCCCGGGCCGGGGCCGGCACGCGCTGCAGGGCGACCAGCATTACGCACATGACGACCACGACGGGAAGCAATAGGCGACGCATCGCCTCAGGTTGTCGACGCGGACGGGCTGGGTCAAGCCGCCGGATGGCTGCGCGCTTACACGATCTGGGCCTGAACCTGCGTCGCCAGCTTCTGCCTAGCGAAGTACAAGACCATGTTGAGGATCCCGACGAGCCCCTGGCCCTTGCCCATCGAGATGTCCTTGCCTAACACCCGGAAGATCACCTCTTCCGGCACCGCGGCGACTTCATCGAGCGGCTGACCCGAGAGCGTCTCATCGAGGATCACCGCCCAGGCCTTGCCCGAGAGCCCCTGCGGGTTCTCTACCGCGAACTGGAACTTCAGCGTCCCGTCGGGATTGTCCGTTGCCCACACGTAGGCTTCGGACTCGCAGCGGATGACGTGGTGCTCCTCCGGGAAGGGACGCGTGGCGATAGCCGGTGGCACCTCCCGGAAGCGGTCAGCGAATTCGATGAGCAACTCGGCCCGCTCGGTGCGGTCGAGGAACTCGAACTCCCTGAGGAGGGCCTTGAGGGGAGAGGGGATGTCAGTCATCAGTCGTTC
>DATCGT010000388.1:0-5209 GCA_036508775.1 Tepidiformaceae bacterium
TCATTCGGAGTACCACGTCATCGAAGGCGCGCCTCACAACGTCTACTACGAAGCCTCCACCCGCTATAACGCCATCGTCGACGCGTTCCTGGCGAAGGTCGCCTCGCCAGCCGGAGCCCGCTAGCCGATGCGATACATCATCTATGGTGCCGGGGCGATCGGCGGCGTGGTCGGCGGGCGCCTCTTCCAGCACGGCCACGAGGTGGTCCTGATCGCGCGCGGCCGTCACCTCGAGGCCATCAAACGCTCGGGGCTCGTCCTTGAATCCCCGAACGAACGTCTCACGCTGCCGATCCCGGCTGTGGAACTGCCGTCGGAACTCGAACCCCGCCCCGACGACGTGGTAATGCTGGCGATGAAGACCCAGGACACGGAAGGCGCCCTCAGCGAACTCGCCGCCGCCTTCCCCGACACTACACCGATCGTCTGCCTCCAGAACGGCGTCGAAAATGAACGCCTGGCCCTCCGCCACTTCCGCCACGTCTACGCGGTCCCGGTCATGCTTCCCGCCACGCACCTCGAACCCGGCATCGTCCAGGCAAACTCCGGGAATCGGACCGGCGTCCTCGACGTTGGCCTGTACCCTTCCGGGGTCGATGCCCTCGCCGCCCGGATCTCCGCTGAACTCGCCGCCTCCGAATTCAGTTCCGTTCCCGACGCCAACGTGATGCGGAAGAAGTACACGAAGCTCCTGTCGAACCTGGGCAATGCCCTGCAGGCGGCCTGCGGCGACGCCAACACCGACGAGATCGGCGCGCGCGCCCGCGACGAGGCCATCGCCTGTTACGGTGCCGCCGGGATCGACTTCGCTTCTGACGCCGAGGATCGGGACCGACTCTCCGACCACATCCGCCTCGCCCCAATCGCCGGTCAGCGTCGCGGCGGCGGTTCCACCTGGCAGAGCCTGGCCCGTGGCAAGACGACCGTCGAAGCCGACTACCTGAACGGCGAAATCTGCCTCCTCGGCCGCATCCACGGCGTGCCGACGCCAGTAAACGCACTCCTCCAGCGCGTCGCCAACCGCCTCGCCCGCGCAGGCACGCCGCCCGGTTCGATGACGCCCGCAGAACTCATCGCGGAACTGGGCTGACCGGGTCATCCAGGCACACGACGAAGAAAGGGCCTCACTTGGAAGTGAGGCCCTTTCTTCATGAGGGGAATCACCTGAAGAGTCGCCTACTGGGCGATCGGCGTGTCCTTGTTGTTCCCCCACTCCGCCCATGAGCCGTCGTAGTTGCTGACCGACTTGTAGCCCAGCAGCATCAACGTGAAGAACGAGTGTGCCGCCCGCACGCCTGACTGGCAGTAGGTGATGACCTGGGCGCCGGGCTTCACCCCGGCCTGCTCGAACTGCTTGCGAAGATCAGCCGCGGATTTCCAGACCTTGATGTCCGAACCCGCCAACGATAGCTGGTAATCGACGTTGATCGCGGTCGGCACGTGTCCGCCCTTGGCAGAGCGAACATCGGCACCTGTATATTCGGCCGTCGTCCGCACATCAAGAATCACCACGTTGGGGTCCTTCGCGGCCGACTTCTGCTTCACCGCATCCATAGAGGCGATGGCGTTGGCATCCGCGACCGGCTTAAAGACGGCCTTCTGGACGGTCGGGGCATCCTTGCTGGTTGGCAGGTTTTCCTTCTGCCACTTCGGGAAGCCGCCGTTCAGGACCTTCCCGTTCTGGTCGCCGTAGTACCAGAGCACCCACCAGAAACGCGTCGACGAAAGCCCGGCGTTGTCGTCATAGGCAACCACCGTCTTCGAGTTATCAATCCCGATGTCGCCGACGAGCGGGGCGAACTGTGTGTCCTTGATGACATAGTTCGCGTTGTCCGGGTCCTTCAGCTTCGTCGAGTCATACCAGACTGCACCCGGGATGTGGCCCGCGTCGTAGGCGTCCTTCTTCCGCAGGTCCACGATTACCAGCGACTTATCGTTCAGCTGGCCGTTCAGCCAGGTCGTTTCAGCCAGCAGTTCCGGTCGCCCGTAGGCGTTCGGATCGGTCGCAGTAGCTGCGCCCAGGGCCGCAGGCTGGCCCGCCTCGGTCGTCGATGACGAGCCCTTCGCGGCTCCGCCACACGCAGACGCGAGTGTTGCCAACCCAGCGATTACCGCAATCAACAGTTTGAGTCGTCCAGTCATTGTTTCCCCTTCCCCTTGTGAATGGATGAGATGAGCGGCCCGGGCTATTCGCCCGCCAGTTCGTTCGCGCGCTGCGCGATTTCCACGAGCACCTTCCCCTGGTCGATCGGCGCCGCCGCTCGCTCAAGACGGATCCGCCACTGGCCCGATCCCGTGACGTCGACCGACGAGGTGAAGCCGAGCTTTGCCCCCTCCCACGGCACCGTCGAGAGCGCGGGCGCGTGGTCGGTGAGGACGTCGAGCGTTGCACCGGCGGGAAGCTTCTTGAGCGCATCCTTCGCCTTCATCGCCGGGTAGGGACACATCTCGCCACGAACATCGAGTTCCATTTCCATCTCCTCCTGGCAGGGGCCTAGGGCAGCCTGCGAATGATTTGTGTGCCAATGAACGCACCGCCCAGTAGCGCGAAGCCAAACACCCACCCTGCGAGCGCGAGCGACGGGATGGAAGAAAAGAAGGCTCCGATGGTGCAACCGGCGCCGATCAGGGCTCCGTACCCCATCAAGACGCCGCCACCGAGCACCTGCGGATACCGCGAGACCTGGTGCGACCAGCGAAGCCGGAATTCATTCGAGACGACCGATGCCAGGAAGGCGCCCATCGGGATGCCGAAAACGAGGCCCGTGCCGTTGCTGACCCACCAGGCGCCGGGCGCCACGGTGCACCCCGCGAGTTTGTCTGCGCCGGCGAGCGGCAGCTGACCGGCGTTGAAGAGGTTGCTCGCAATCCGGTCGCTCCAGATCCCCAGTTCGCCTGTCACTCCCAGTGGTGACTTCAATGCATAGGCGAACACGTTGAGCACGCCGAGGGCGATCGCTCCGACCAGGTACGGCCAGGCGCGGCCCAGGAAGATCTTGCGCAATCCGCTGGCGAGGTATGCGCGGACAGTGAATACAGGCGGCTCCGGAGCGGTTGGCGCGGCGGGCAGCCGTGGCGAGCGCATTTCCCACCAGAGAACCACGACATAGAGCACGGCGAGGGCCGCGAGCACGACCACGATGGCGCCCGCCATGCCGATCTCAGCGGGCAGCCAGATCGCCTTCCGGTGGCTGATGTCGTTGTTGTACCACCAGTCCCAGGTGCTTGCGGCGGCCCACAGGCCGACAAGGATGCCGCCCATCGCGAGCCATGAGTTCAGGTAGCCTTCGCCCATCCGCCAGAGAGTCCCCGTCATGCATCCACCGGCGAGCACCATGCCGATGCCAAATGCCAGGCCTCCGGCGACTGTGGCCCAGCCCACGGTCTGGATGTAAGCGCCCTGCGGCAGTATTCCGAACGACGGGTTCGGGACAAATCGCGCCTCAAGCAGACTGAAGCCGACTGTCGCCACCGCGAGGCCGACCAGGATTGCACGCATCAGCCGGCCATCGCCCAGGAGAACCAGGTCACGGAACGCGCCCGCGAAGCAGAGCTTGCTGCGCTGGAGGATGACACCAAAGGCGATGCCGATGACCCAGAAGGCGCCCAGATTGAAGTCGCGGCGCCCCACGTACACCGCAAATGCCACGGCCAGGGTCAGCGTGACGATGATGGTGAGTCCCCGCCGTCCAATCCACGGCAACGCTCCTGGTCTCCGCACCACTTCTGCCTGCATGCCACCCTCCTGATTGTTGACTGACTCTATCGACAATATCGAGTAAAGGCAAGCGCCTGTTCGCTGGATACTCTGAGAGAACTCCCGGCGAAGATTTCGGGGGGCACCCATGGCGACGCGAGGCCCCAACCAACGAGTAATCAAGCCCCGGATCAGTGACTTGCGAGCACAGGTCCGGTAACGTACGTTTCGCGCATAGCGGCGGCTCCAGGGGGATCGATCTATGTCTTACGGTGCAGTTCTCGTCGTCCTCGCTTCGTTCCTCGCCTGTTCGGTCGAGATGGTCGAAGCAACCACAATCGTCCTTGCGGTAGGCCTCACCCACGGCTGGCGCACTGCCTTTGTTGGCACGATCACTGCGCTGCTCGCTCTCACCGTTGTGGTCGGGGCCCTGGGCCGCTCGATCACCAACATCAACATTGATGACCTGCGGATCTTCGTCGGGGTACTCCTCCTGATCTTCGGCCTCCAATGGATGCGCAAAGCCATCCTTCGCGCCTCGGGCCTCAAGGCGAAGCACGACGAAGCGAGCATTTTCGAGCGCGAGCTTCGTGAACTTGAAAGCATCCCGGTCGTCCACGCCGCCATCGACTGGACCGGGTTCGTCGTCTCCTTCAAGGGCGTCTTCCTGGAGGGGCTCGAAGTCGCCTTCATCGTCTTCACTTTCGGGGCGAACCGTGGTGAATACGGACTTAGCCTCACGGGCGCGATCCTGGCCGTGGTCGTAATCACCGCAATCGCGGCGGTCGTCCACAAGCCCCTTGCCCGCGTCCCCGAGAACGGCATCAAGTTCATGGTTGGCATCCTGCTCGTCGCCTTCGGCACCTTCTGGGGCGGCGAAGGCCTCGGCGTCGAGTGGACCCTCTCCGACGGCACGATCCCGGTGCTCGCGGTCATTTACGGCCTCGTCGCCTGGGGCCTCGTCCAGTACCTCAAGCGGCCGGCCGCGGCTCCAGCGGCAGTGGTGGTGGAAGGATGAAGTACATCACGGGCTTCGGACGCTTCTGGTGGGACTTCATCGTCGGCGACTCGATCTTCCTCGCCATCGGCGCCCCGGTAGCATTCATCTCCGCCTACCTGGTGGACCGCTCCAGCCTTTCGAGCCTCGCCGAGGTTGCGCTCCCGGTCATCGTCATCGGGACGCTGCTCGTCAGCCTCCGCGGGGGCGACCGCTAAGCGTCGCAGCCGATCGCCGAATGTGTCAGTGCTACGATCCGTCCGAAAAGGGTTTGGGGAGCACTGCGTGGCCGAGTTGAACGTCGCCTTACTCCAAATTGCGCCGGACGGCGATAACCAGGATGCCAACCTGGCACGGGGCGATGCGGCCTGTCGATCCGCGCGTGAACTCGGTGCGGACATCGCGCTGTTTCCCGAGATGTGGAGCAATGGCCACAGCTTCGACCGCGGGTCCCGGCACGACGATAGGTGGCGCACACCCGGCAAATGGCGGGCAGGCGAAGCTCAGCTCGATGA
>DATCGT010000389.1:0-10031 GCA_036508775.1 Tepidiformaceae bacterium
CCCGCCACAACGGGCCTGGCGTCGCCACCCCCAGCAGGAGCCGGGGTAGCTGACGTTTCGGCGGCCGGCTGAGCCGGCAGCTGAAGAAGAAGCATCGCAGCAGCAAGGGACGCCGCGAGGGTCGCATCGTCCGATGCGGTAGCGTCGCCGCCGGGCTTCGCCGGTGCGGTCGTCCTCGAGGGCAACGCCGAAGCGATATCGCCCGATACCTTACCCGGGACGCATACGGTCAGATCCCCCTGGGCCAGCATCGCGAGGAGAGCGGCGAAACTGTCGGGGACAGCCGTGTCCGTCGTCGTCGCCCCCTGCGAGCCCGGCATGACGGGATCGGGGGAGACTGCGACCGGCAGGACCGAGAGCGGTTGTGCCACAACGAGTCCCATTACATTTGCATCCTGAAGACTTCCTGGTAGGCATCGACTGCCTTGTTGCGGACCTGGTTGGCAAGGCTCATCGCCAGGCTCTCGGACTGGACCGCGAGCATCACATCCTGGACATCGACGTTCTGTCCCGAGGCCATGGCTGCCACCTTCTGGTTGGCGGTGTCGCTGACGGACTGGAGCTGGCCTATTGCCTTCCCCAGCATGTCTGCGAAGCCGGCTGCGGGCTTTCCTGCAGCACTACCAGTCTGTGCGACCGCCCCGGCGCCCTGAATTGGTACGATTCCCATAGTCATGTCGACACCTCGTGTAGGGATGGGGGAAGAACCTATCTACTTCCGATGTCCAAAGCCCTTAGAGCCATTTGCTTCACGGCATTGAGGACAGTCACGTTGGCCTGGTAGGACCGGTTCGCCGAGGTCAGGTCAGTCATCTCGGTGACGAGGTCAACGTTCGGCATCGCGACCATGCCGTCGGTATTCGCATCGGAGCTGGAGGGATCGAAGACCTGACGGTCTGGCGTCGTGGTATCAATCCCAACCTCGGTCAGCACGACGCCAGACCCGGACTGGCCTGTGAATTTCGACATCAGGCTTGAAAACGGCAGCGCGTCGGAGCCCGACATGAACTTGACGACGTGCCGCTGGTAAGGGCCTGTGCCGCCAGGGGTGCGCGTGGTATCGATGTTGGCCACGTTGCCGGAGATGGTGTCCATGCGGACGCGCTGGGCTGTCAGGCCGGACGCGGCTGCCGAAATCGCATCGAGAAGTCCCATGGCTGCCTCCTTACTGGCCGCGAATCGCTTCGCGGATGGTCGCTATCTCACCAGTCAGGGCCGTGGCGGCAGTGGAATACCGCATCTGGGTGTCTGACAGGCCGAGCATCTCGGAATCGATGCTGACGTTGTTCTGGTCGAGCCGTGGAGATGACAGGGCCTCGGCCGTTTGCATCCCCAGCGAGGCTTTGGAACTCGAAACGGCAATATGGTTCGGATCGGTTGTCACAAGGGCGCTGCTGCCTGAGGTAGCCTGCTGTAGCTGTGCCTCAAACGACACGTCCTGGCGCTGGTAGCCAGGGGTGTCGATGTTGGCGATGTTGGTACCAATCGCCTGTTGACGCTGACTCAAGCCATGGAGCCATGCAGTGAGCGTATCGACGCCCTTGTCACCGAGAACGTTCATGACTGACCTCCTGCCACGTGAGATTGGCCGGCAGCAGCAGCGCCGCGCCGGAGCCAGCGAATGCCGGCCTGTTCATCGAGGCGTTTGCCCTCCTCGCGGTTGCGCCGGACCCGTTCCTCCTCGATCCGCCGGTCGAGGAGGGCTTCCATCGCTTTGACGTTGCGACGGCGTTCAAGGAGGCGAAGGCGTTCGCCTTCCACCTCATCGTCTGAATGGCGAAGGGCCGCCGACCGTGCGACGATGTCGCGGTTGAGGCGGAGCACGTATGCGGTGCCTGCAGCCAGGACCGTCCAGTCAACCGCGCCGACGGCGGCACCAGAGTCCAGGAACGAGTCTCGATCGACGAGAGAAGCGGCGAGCATCGCTTCACGCTGGGAGCGCCGGCGCTGCGCCTCAGCGAGGCACAACTGCTGAGAGCGCTCAAGCTGCTCACGATGCTTCACCAGGCGCTTCAGGCGCTCCGGCGTCAGTGCCATCGAGTTCTCCTTCTTCGAAGTCGTTGCTGGCCGACTCGGCCGGATCAATCGCCAGCAGGCGCTCCACGGCCGTGTCGAAACCGGTGACATCCTCGGGCCGCTGGCGAAGGAATCCGTTGATCAACGGAAGCAGGGCGATTGCCCGGTCGGTCGCCGCGTCGGCACCGCCCACGTACGCGCCGATGCTGATGAGGTCGCGAGAGTCTTCGTAGGCGGCCATGAGTCCCCGGATGCGCTCGGCTGCCGCGAGATGCTCAGGGGCAGCGACGCGGGACATCAGGCGCGAAACGCTCGCCAGCGCGTCGATGGGCGGGTAGTGGCCCGCGCTCGCCAGCGATCGCTTGAGGACGATGTGGCCGTCGAGGGTCGCACGAGTGATGTCGGCGATGGGCTCGTCCATGTCATCGCCGTCGACGAGGACCGTGTAAAGGGCCGTGATGCTGCCACGGGCCGCGGGCCCGGCGCGTTCCATGAGATGGGGAAGCAGGCTGAAAACGGATGGCGGGTAGCCGCGCGTGGCAGGCGGTTCGCCGGCGGCAAGACCGACTTCACGCTGAGCCATCGCAACGCGAGTGAGGCTATCGAAGAGAAGGACGACATCCATCCCCTCATCGCGGAGCGCTTCTGCGATGGCCGTAGCGGCGTGAGCGGCGCAGAGGCGCATCGCGGCCGGGTTGTCGCCAGTTGAGGCGACAACGATGCAATTGCGGAGGGCATCGCGGCCCAGGTCGTGCTCGATGAAGTCGCGCACCTCACGCCCGCGCTCTCCGATAAGGGCAATGACCGTGGCGTCTGCGGCAGTGCCGCGCGCCAGCATGCCAAGCAGGGTGCTCTTGCCAACACCAGAGCCGGCGAAGATACCGACACGCTGGCCGCGACCCAGGGTGAGCAGCCCATCGATCGCGCGCACGCCAGACGGCAATGCGGCATGGATCGGTTCGCGATCGAGGGGATGGGGCGGCTCGGCTTCGACGGGAACGGTACGGCACCAGCCGAGGTCGTGGCCGCCATCCATCGGACGCCCGAGACCATCTACGATCCGTCCGAGCAGTCCGCGGCCGACAGGAACGGTCGCCCTGCGCCCAGAGCCGACCACCCGCGAACCGACGGCAACGACACCGCGGTCAAGAAGGGCCAGATAGGTCTCACCGCCCGAAGACCCTGAGCACTGAGCCGCGAGAGCCGCTCCCGAGACCGAATCGACGAACGTGAGTTCCTGCGGACGGAAGTTCACGCCGGTGGCGACGATCATCTCGCCGGAGGTGCGCAGCACAGTGCCAGTGCGTCGATGGACGTCGGCGCCACCAGCGGCTTCGAGGACAGCCTCCATCGGTGTTGAGCTCACGAGAGTTCTCCGCCGGCCTGGCCGAGCGCGAACTCCATCAGGGAAAGGCGAGTCTCGAGTGTGGCGTCGATGGTACCGTGCTTGAGGTCGACGATGCAGCCACCGACTTCAATGCTCTCGTCGGGGCGCACGTATCGGGCGACGTCGGCGAGTGCGGCCTGGACGTTGCCCACGACCGAGGGATTCACGCGGATCATCAGGATCTCCTGGCCCGCCGCCGATCGGAGAGCATCTGCGCATGCGGCCGCGGTTCGATCCGGGTCGGCTTCGTAATACTCACCAACGATTCGTCGCGTCGCGAGACCCACCGCCCGCGCTACGAGCGCGGCCGACTGAGCAGCGACGCTGTCGCGGACAGCCTTCCCGTCCAGCGCGGCAGCCCGGACTATCGCGAGGTGTGCTTCGAACTGGGCGAAGACCTCGGCCCGAACCACGTCGAGACCAGATTCGTGGGCGTCTGCCCGAGCGGCTTCAGCCATGTCCTCAGCACCGGCGGTGATCCGCTCCGCCTCTTCGGTGGCTGCCGCGATGATCGCGGCAGCGCGGGCTTCTGCAGCACCAATGAGATCACTTGCGGTGCTGACTGCTCCCGAATGGGAAACGGCGAGCCGGGAAGAACCCAGGACGAAGACTTCCTCGTCATCGTGCGTCGCGCGCAGGAGCCGTCCACGGTTAGCCGACGAGTTCATCGTCACCACCGCGCGCGATTACGATTTCTTCGGCGTCGTCGAGGCGTCGGATGACTTCCACGATGCGCTGCTGCGCTTCCTCGACCTGGCGAAGGCGGACGGGGCCCGACGCGTCCATGTCCTCCTGAAGCATCTGGGAGGCGCGGGCGGACATATTGCGGAGGATGCAATCTTTCACCGCCTCGGGCGTCGCCTTGAGGGCGAGGGAGAGGTCGCGGACTTCGATTTCGCGAAGGATGCGCTGGATCGACTTGTCATCGAGGGTGCTGATGTTCTCGAAGACGAACATCCGCTTCTTCACCTGCTCGGCGAGTTCCGGTTCGTTATCTTCGAGGGCCTCGATGATGGTCTTCTCTGTCATGCGGCTTGAGTGCTTGAGGAGATTGACGAGCACGTCAATTCCGCCAACGTTCTGCGTCTCGCGGGTCGGCTGGAGAACGGCGCTGAGCTTGCGACGGAGAACCGCCTCGACCTCGTTGACGATGTCAGGGTGGGCGCGGTCCATGAGGGCGATGCGCTGAGCGACGTCCGCGGCGAGTTCGGCCTCCATGCCGGAGAGAACCTGCGCGGCCTTTTCGCCCTGAATGAAGGAGAGGAGGAGCGCGATCGTCTGGGGGTGCTCGCTGCTGAAGAAGTTCACCAGCTGCTGTACGTTCAGATGCCGCATAAAGCCAAACGGCACCGTTGGGGAAGTGGCCGACAGGCGGTCGATGAGTTCGGTCGCCTTCTCTTCGCCGAGGGCCATGCGGAGGAGGTCTTCGGCGTACTCGAAGCCACCGAGGGAGATGACGTTCCGGGCGACGGCCGCTTCCTGGAATTCCTCCACGACCTCCCGGCGCTGGTCGGCCTTGAGCTCGCCCATCGCCGAGATCTCCCAGGTCAGCCGCTCGATGTCCTCGTCGCTGAGGTGGCGCAGGACTACAGCCGAGCGCTCTTTCCCCAGCGTGATCAGGAGTGCCGCGGCCTTCCGCCGGCCTGAGAGCTTCTCGTCGCGCGCAGCCATCGCCTGTTAGCGCTCCTCCTCACGCATCCATGTCTGGACGACGTCGGCGACGGCGCGAGGGTTGCCATCAGCGAGGCGGAGAACGCGATCCTCCTGGGGTCAGTTGCAGCTTCGAGGGCCGGCAATGGGTTGGCAGTGGGGAATGACTGGTAAGCGGGGCCGGCGACGCTGTGGGCGCCTGCCAGCACGGTGGCGCGATAGGCCGGCGCCGTGCCGTAGGCCTGCTGGCGCTTGCTCAGCGAACGGAGCAGGAGCATCGCGAGGACGAAGCCAAGCACGATGGCGAGAACAGGCACACCGAGCTTGAGGTACTGAAGGTACTGGCCGATGCCGACGCCAGCGGCGGGGGCAAGGGAGTCCTTCACGCTGGCGTCAAACGGCAGCCGGGCGATGCTCAGCGTGTCGCCGCGGGTCTGGTCGAGACCAACCGCCGCCGCGACTGTGCTGGTGATGCTCGCCTCCTGGGCCGCGGTAACACTGTCGTCGAGGACAACAGAAACGCTGAGCCTGTTGACACCACCCGGGGCCTTCACGGTCTCAGTGGTCGTCTTCGGGATCTCGTTATTCGTCGTGGTCGATGTGTTTGAGTAGGTGCTGGCGCCGTTCGCGGCGTTTGCCGCAGCTGTGGCGGCGCCGCCGTTTGCGGAGGCCCCCGGGATGGCCCCGCTACCGGCGGCATTACCCGAGTAGGTTTCTGTCGTCGTGGTGCTGCTGCGCGGAACTGCCTGCGCGGCCGGAGCATACGTGTCCTGGCTCTGCTTGACGGTGTCGAAGTTCAGCTGTGCCCGCACGGTCACCGCGCTGCGCCCGGGCCCAACGACCTTCTCGAGAGTGCTCTGGACGTCATTCTGGAGCGAAGCCTCGTAGGAATGCTGCAACTGCATCTGGGTCGCCGTGCCGCCTGCAGAGAAGGCCCCGTCCTGGACGGACCCGTCATAGAGAACGGTCCCGTGCTCATCGATGATGGTGACCCCCGACTGCTGGAGCCCTTCGATCGAGTTGGTGACGAGGTTGGTAATGCCCTTGACCTGGTCGGACTGAAGGCTAATGCCGGGCTTCATCGCGACAACAACGGCCGCGGTTGCGGGCTTCTGGTCCTGCTGGAAGAGCGAGGTCTGGGGAATGACGATATGGACACGACTCGACTTCACGCCGTCGAGGGTGTCGATGGAACGAGCAAGCTCGCCCTCCATCGCCCGCGTGAAGTTCACCTGCTGGACGAAGTCGGTAGCGCCGAAGTTGGTCTTGTCGAAGATCTCAAGACCGACTCCGCCGCCCTTGCCGAGGCCAGCCTGCGCGAGCTTGATCCGTGCCTCGGAGACTCGATTGGCGGGAACGGAGATCGTCGAGCCACCGCCACCGACCACTTAGGGAATGCCATCCTGGCCGAGCTGGTCCGCCATCGCGGCACTGTCTTCGGCGGCGAGGCCGGTGTAGGCAGTGACCATGTTCGGTTTGCTCGACATGGTGAAGACGAAATAGAGGACGACGATCGCTCCCGCGACGATGCTGCCAAGGGCAATCTGTCGCGCACGCGGGATCTGATTCCAGCGTTCGAGAAGCTGTCCTAGAGGAGTACCCGGTCCCATCGGTCTCTCCACGGGTCAGGCGCGGCCTGGCCGGATGGAATGACTGTATTGAGCGCCGCGGCGCCAGCGCATTGGCGGAACCCCGATCTTGGGGGGGGAGTACCGGCGATCTGCGTTGCAAAACCCTGATTTCTGGCCGGGTGCCTTAATGAGAACAGCCCGAACAAGGTGCAATGGTTTACGCGCCGCCCTGCTTCCGATATCGTTTCGTCCGCACGAAACACCCGGAGGAAGTTCTTATGGCAGAAGCCGAGAAAACCCCGCTCATCACGCCTGAGATGCAGGCGCAGGTCGGCGTCGAGGGAAGGGGATCGACGATGGAAGTCGACAAGACCATGATTCGCCTGTTCGCCCGGGCCGTCGGTCACACCGATCCCGTCTACTACGACGAAGCAGCAGCAAAGGCAGCCGGCTACCGCAGCCTCCCCTGCCCTCCAGGCTACCTGGGGACTCCGATCTTCAATCCCAGCAGGGCTGGCGCGGGCCGCGGTCCCGCGGACGCCGGTCCTGGGCCGCAACCGAGCCGCCCGCTCCGCCGCGTGCTGAACGGTGGCACGGAGATTGAATACCTCGACGACATCTGCGCTGGTGACGTACTGATTTCAGCGTCACACCTCGCAAACCTCGAAGAGACGGCGGGCTCACTGGGCGAGATGCTGATCACGACGAACAAGACGGTCTACCAACGCGACGGCAAAGTTGTTGCGATCTCGACCAACACGGGCATCCGGTACTAAGGAGGAACTTCATGGGAGCCAAGTGGGCTGACGTTACCGTCGGGATGAACATCCCGGAACTGAAGAAGAACTGCAGCACCCAGCAACTGGTCCTCTGGGCAGCGGGTTCTGGAGACTTCTACCAGATTCATTACGATCAGGACTTCGCGAAGGGCACGGGTCTTCCCAGCATCATCGTCCACGGTGCGCTGAAGAACGGGTTCCTCGGCCAGCTCGTCCACGACTGGGTCGGGAATGAGGGCCGAATCAAGAAGTACGGCTGCAGCTACCGCGGCATGGACATGCCGAACCAGGACATCGTCTGCAAGGGCGTTGTCACCAAGAAGTATGAAGAGAACGGCGAGAAGCTCGTCGACCTCGAGATCTGGACGGAAGCCCCGGACGGCCGCAAGACCACGCCGGGCTACGCGACCGTCAAACTCCCCTAATTAAGTTAACGGAGGCGCTCCCATGGCCAATCTGCTCGAAGGCAAAGTCATCGCGATGACCGGCGCTGGCCGGGGAATTGGCCAGGAGTGCGCGCTTTTGGCCGCAGCGGAGGGGGCCCGGGTCGTCGTAAACGACCCGGGCGTCAGCCCCGACGGCGGCGGTCATGACGACGGCCCCGCGGCGGAAGTCGTCGAGACCATCCGAAAAGCCGGCGGCACTGCTGTCGCAAACTTCGCGGACGTCTCGTCGATGGACGGCGGGGAAAGCGTCATCAAGTCGGCGCTGGACACCTGGGGCCGACTCGACGGGCTCGTTAACCTCGCCGCGATCCTGCGCGACCGGATGGTGTTCAACCTGACGGAAGAAGAGTGGGACGACGTCATCCGAATCGACCTGAAAGGCCACTTCACGACGCTCAAACCAGCGGCGGTGCTGATGCGTCAGCAGCGATACGGGCGAATCGTGAACTACAGCTCGGTGTCGGGACTCCAGGGCAACTCCGGGCAGGCGAACTATGGCGCAGCCAAGGGCGGCGTGGCGGGCCTTACCCGCGTCGCAGCACGGGACCTCGGTCGCTATGGCGTGACAGTCAACTGCATCGCACCCGGCGCCTCGACCCGCCTGACCGCGACGGTCCCCTCGCAGGCGCGAGAGATCCGGGCTTCACATGGAATTGGCGCCGCGGGTGGAACGGAACCGGCCGCGCCCAGCGCCGCCGCCCAGGCAGCGGCAGCGCTTCGAGGCCCCGATATGATCGCCCCGATGACGATCTATCTGCTGCTCGACGAGGCATGGAACGTGAACGGCAAGTTTTTCGCCGTGTCGGGCGGCCAGGTCGGGCTTTTGAACGAAATCTATCCGCCCGTCCGGACTATCTACAAGGACGGCAAGTGGTCCCTGGATGAACTCCGCAGGCTGGTGCCCACTCAGCTGATGGCCGGGATCCCGAACCCCGCCCCGCCAGCTGAGGACCTGGATATCCCCGGGCGCTAATTACCCGAGCACGGTTCGTCCCCTACTTCGCGGCTTTGGGACCGATAACGATCAGGTCCGCCGAGATGCGGTCGCTCTTTGCATCGAAGCCACCCGCAACGCTGAGCGTATAGCCGACGGCGTTGAGACCAGGCCATCGCGCGTCGCGCCGCTGTCGCCCGGCAGAATGCGGGTATCCGATCGGATGGCAACGAGAACCGGTCCTTGCTCAGTCTGGACACGGAGCACGCTGGCCTCCCGGCCGAGGATGACCCCTTTGACCTCGACGAAAGCGGCAGCGGGCTTCGCTGGCGCACCCACAGGGGCCCCTGACGCCCGCTGGGTGCCGCTTGCTGATGGGGTGACTGCCGGAGTCGTCGTAGAGGCCGCCGTGGCGGCCTGGGGCGGCTGGTCGCCAGGGACTGCCAGCGCAAAGAGCCCCGCGGAACCTCCGACTAGCCTGACGCGCGCACCAAGCGCGTTCACCGAGTACTGCAGCAAAGTCTCGGCGGACTTGCGATTGATCCTGGCGAGGAAGAGTCCCCCCTTCCCGTCATCGAGGACGACTCGCGCGGTCTTCAAATCGTTCGAGAGCGAGAAACTGACAACACGGCCCTCCATCGGACCCGGAGCTGGCTTCGGCTTTCGGGGAAAGGGAGGAGCCGAGGAACCCTGAGTTCCCGCGTCAACCGGGGCCGACACCACAAGCGTGCACGCGTCGAAGATGGTCGCCCAGGCTTCGGAGTCGCACGCGACGGCACGCATCGCGAGCTGCGCAGGATCGTCCTGTCCCCCGGCCGACGAGTCATCAGGCGCTTCCTCGGAATGGCGCACAGCGCCATTCACTGTACGTAATGTCGGCTAACCGGCGAAAGGTGACGAACCGCGGCGTGGGCCGCGCCTGAATATTGGCGGGCGCGACGGTTAAGAGCGGTCCCGGGCCTCGATGTATTCCATCGCCTTGTGGAACCAGCGTTCCTCAATGTGCCCGGCCGACATGAGGTACGTCGCAATCTGTTCGAGCGTCAGGATGCTGATGAGGTTGATTCCTGCTGCCCTGAGCGCGCTGCGCCCCCCCTCCTGGCGATCGATGAGGGTCACGGCATCCCTGACCACGAGCCCGGCCGCGCTGAGGGTAGCGGCCGTCTGGAGGATGCTCCCGCCACCGGTGATGAGGTCGTCGATGATGAGGCAGGACTGGCCACGCACGTAGATGCCTTCGATGACATC
>DATCGT010000390.1:0-3032 GCA_036508775.1 Tepidiformaceae bacterium
ATGCGCAGCGACCCACTTCCCGTCGCGCCAGCGGCGCACTACTTCATGGGCGGCGTCCGCACCGACATCTGCGGTCGCACCACAATTGAAGGCCTTTACGCCTGCGGCGAGGTTGCCTGCACCGGCGTCCACGGCGCGAACCGCCTCGCCAGCAACTCGTTGATGGAGACGGTCGTGTTCGGGAAGCGCGTCGCAGAGCACATCGCGTCAGAAGAAGGTGGCTGCGCTCCCCTTTCGCCGGATGCTATCCCGCTCATGCAACGCGGAGGAGCAGCCCCATCGAAAGCGGAACTCCAGCGACTGATGTGGGTGGCGGCCGGGATCGAACGCACCGGGCGAGATCTGGCTTCAGCGATCGAGGAAGCCAGCGCATGGCCGGTGTCTCCCCGCATCGATGACCGCGAGGCCATCGAACGGCATCAAATGGCGACAGTCGCGAGGCTCATGCTACGAGCGGCCTACACTCGCACGGAGAGCCGCGGCGCCCATTACCGCCCGGACTACCCCGACCGCGACGATGCGAACTGGCGCCGGCGGCTGGTGTACCGGCGTGGCGATTGACCCGATCCCGCCGCAGGTCGTTTCGGCGCTTGTAGCGGCTGCGCTGGCCGAGGATCGAGCCACTGCTGATGCAACTACCCTCGCAGTCGTAGGTCCGAGCCTCACCGGGCGAACGGCATTTGTCGCGAGGCAGGCCGGCGTCGCGGCGGGCTTTGCATTCGCCGCCGAGGCATTTCGACAGATCGATCCGGCGGTACGGTTCACGCAGCTCGTCCCGGAAGGGGGGCATTTCGACGCTGGCGCAACGATCGCAACAGCCGAAGGCCCGGTCCGCTGTCTCCTCCAGGCTGAACGCGTAGCACTGAATTTTGCCCAACGCCTCTGCGCCACCGCGACGCTCACGCGGGCGTTCGTTGACGCGGTCGCGGGCACGAACGCGGTGATCCTGGACACCCGCAAGACCACACCGGGCCTCCGCGAGGCCGAGAAATATGCCGTGCGCTGCGGCGGCGGGACCAACCACCGCTCGGACCTCGCCAGCATGGCGATGATCAAGGACAACCACCGGGAAGCCTTGGCTCGCCAGGGAAGGACCCTCGCCGACGGAGTCGCGGCGATTCGCGCTCGGACGCCGGGAGTCCGGGTCGAGGTGGAAATCGACGGTCTCGATGAACTCGAAGCCGCGCTTGAAGCCAGCCCTGAATGGATTCTCCTCGACAATATGCGCGTAGATGATATGCGCGCTGCGGTACGGCGAAACGGCGGGCGAGCGAAGCTGGAAGCCAGCGGTGGAGTCAACCTGGACACGGTGGCTGAGATAGCGACTACGGGCGTTGACTACATTTCAGTCGGGGCCCTCACCCACAGCGCGAAGGCGCTGGACATCAGCCTTGAACTCACGTTCGACGGCGACAGCGCCGTCTAAACCCAAGGTCACCTCAGCCCGATACGCTCCAGGCGACCGATCGCCTGTCGAACCTGTTCATCGGACTGGTGCTGGTTGATTTCCAGGGTGTAGCCGGGCAGATGCCGAAGGCCCGCCACGACGTAGCCCCAGTCGACGTCCCCATCGCCGGGCGACCGGTGGTCGCCAATCCCGAGAACATCGTGCAGGTGGGCTCCGACGCAGCGAGAGGAGAGCCGGTCCAGCCACTCGTGTCGGTCGTTGAAGCCGAGGCGGTGGAGAACTTCGGCGTGGCCGACATCGTGCCAGTAGCCTGCCTGGTCGAGCGTGAGCCCGTCGAGCAGTTCCTCATATTCGATGGGTTGCGGGATCTCATGGAAGTGGTATCGGTTCTCCAGCCCGATGGTGATGTGGTGCCGTTCCGCCTCGTGCACGAGCTCAACCAGCGACTGCCGGCCGGCAGCCACATTCGGCTCCGCCGCGCTCCTGCGCTTCGCGATGGCGGCCTCTCGCAACTCAACGAAGTGGCCCTCATGTGCCCGATCGCTGTCGTACATCCGGCGCATCTCAAACTCTTCCGGGAACATTTCGGGGACGTCGGTCACCTGGCCCAGGTGGACGATGAGTCGGCTCGCGCCGACCCGCGCGGCCAGGGCGATGCTCACTTTGGCGTAGGCGAGTGCACCGCGACGCTCGTCGGGATCGACTGAGGCGAGATTGAAATGAGAGTTGCCGCGACCATTCGCGTCCACGACCCACGGCGCAGGCTGGTGAACAGACGTCACCGGCAGATGACCGCTGGACAGAATCTGTTCGATCTTCCGCTCGTCGGTCGAATGGCTGATTTCGATCGCGTCGTAACCAGATTCCGCGGCGAACTTCGCGAAGACTGCACCGTCAGTGAAGCGATCCTGCTGGGCGTACATCGTCGAGAGGGCGAGCGGCTTCTTCATTCGCCCTGGCGCACTTTCGCCGACAGGTGTTCACGTCGCGGCCCGAGGCTGTAGCGCCGGATGGCGAGAAGTGCGGCCGGCACGACCAGCGCGGCAATGAGGCTCACCAAGATCCCGGCACGATTGTCGAGCCCGAGGAGGGGCACAGCCGGCCCGGCGACGACCCCGGCAAAGACGCTCAAGGGGAGCATCCCCAGGCCCGCGTTCCCGCGAGTGGCGATCGACATGACGAGCCAGGGCAGGAATCCGCAGAAGGCCCAGGCGCCAAAGAATATCGCCAGGAAGATGGCATCAAAGAGCACGGACGAACCCTACGAGACGAGCCGGGCAATGTCGAAGTAGGTCACGACGAGAACGCTGGCCATAAGCAGCGCGAACCCGGTCAGGTGCACCATGGCTTCCTTCTCGGGCGAGATCCTCCGGCCACCCCGCACGATTTCGATGAGGACAAAGAAGATCCGGCCGCCATCAAGCATTGGCAGCGGCAGCACGTTGAAGATACCGAGGTTCAGGCTCAACAGCGCCGCGAATTCGATCAGCGGTCGCCAGCCATCCTGGTGGATCAGATCGCCGGTCGTGGTCGCGATCCCAACCGGGCCTGTGAACGCGGGACCGTCACCGGCGGTAGCAGCGCCTCCACCGCCTCCGATTCGGACCTGGATCTCGTTCTTGCT
>DATCGT010000391.1:0-4703 GCA_036508775.1 Tepidiformaceae bacterium
GTCCGTGTTCGCCGGCACGCCTCTTCGGGGAGAGCGGAGGGCAGCAGGTGAGCAGCCATTCGAGTAGTTCGGAAACCTTTGCCGTGGCGACGGCGACGCAGGTGTCGGCGGCGCCGTAGTACATGCGCAGCTCGTCGGTCGCGCTATTGACGACCACTCCGCACGGGGAGACCACGTTCGGCACGTCACCCATCAGCTCGTACGACTCTTCAGGCCCGAACACCCATTCCTCTCCCCGGCGAAGGATCATGCCCGGGTCGTCCAGATCGAGGAGGGCGAGGCCGAGGCGATGTATGGAACTGGAGGCCGTCTGCTGCACCCCGTGATAGATGATGAGCCAGCCCTCGCTTGTCTCAATCGGCGGCGCCGAAAGGCCGATCTTGCCCGCGTCCCAGTACGCCCCCTCGCGCGCTTCGAGGAGGACCATGTGGTCACCCCAGTGCTTGAGGTCGGGCGAGAACGAGAGCCAGATATTCGCTTTGGCCCCCGGGGCATTTGAGACCGGCCGATGGATCATCGCCCAGCGACCCCCGAACCGGCGGGGGAACAGGGCTGCGTCCTTGTCGTCCGGCGGCATGATCGGGCCGCGCCGGTCGAATGTGCGGAAATCCTCGGTTAGTGCGAGGGCGACAAGCGGTCCGTTGCGGGAGTAGGCCGTATAGGTTATTGCGTATTGGTCCATGTCCGGCATCCGCGTAATCCGCGGATCTTCGATGCCCCATAGCTCTTCCCGGAACATTTCCGGGTGGGGCCGCAGGGTGGGCACGGGGTCGACTTTCCAGCCGGCCGCCGCCGCATCATGCACCTCAACGTGACGAGGCATCCGACCGCCGACTGGATGTGGCGCCAGCTGCTCGAAGCGACGCCCTGGGGTGAGCAGCCCCGCCACCTGATTCGCGATCGCGACCGCTGCTACGGGACGGACTTCATCGCGAGAGCGTCGCGCATCGGCATCCACACCATCCTCACTCCGGTACACGCCCCGAACGCCAAGGACTGGGCTTCACACTGCACCTCCTGTGCATGATGGGAGAAGAATTGGGTCGGGCTGGTGGCGATGTCGGCGTTGATGCTTGGTGGGTAGTGGGCCCGAAGGGGGATCGTACAGGCAACACCCACGGTCGTTGTATGTGTGTGCGGTGAGCAGTCCCGCGTATCGCCACTCCTTGACCGTTCTCACACAGACGCGGAGGCGGCCGGCCATCTCTTCCTGCGTCAGCAGGCCCCTGCGCCGCAATCGAGCGAAGCGGTCGTCCAGTTTGTAGGCGCGGCGGAGCTTCCCGACAACGACCGGGCTGAAACGATCAGCGACACCCGGGCGGAGGCCGCGCTGGTTCAGGATGTCGACGACCTCGCGCTCGGTGTGCTCATCGAGCAGCCGGTCGATCTCGCGCACCACGTCCGGGTCCGTTTGACGAAGCTGCCAGGCATTGAGCGGCAAGGGGAGGTGCAGGGTGTGGGTGGCACCGCCGCGGAAGCGGATGTGGGCGACCAGCTCGTCCTTCCGTAGAAGGGTCACGTCTTCGATGAGCAAGCGGAGCATGCGTTTTCGTTCGCGCTGCGGGGTGGCCGGATCCCGCCAGAGGCGGGGAAAGTCAGTGGCGAGTGCCATGACGCGCGCGCGTTGCTGCTCGTCAAGAAGACCATCGGCCCGGCGCTGGCGCTCGTACTCCTCCTGCGCGGCTCCGAGGGCACGGAGCTTCGCATTCCAGTCTGCTTCCAGGGAATCAGCGACGAGACGGTTGTCAGGATCGACGCGCAGGTAGCGGCGCTGGGCTAGTTCGGCTTCGTAACGAGCGCGTTCGACCTGCTGACGACGAAGACGGTCGGCATCGTCAGCACGAGCCTGAAGCTCGTCCGACGACGAGCGCTACCTCCAGGGCAAGCGGACTGACCGTCTCGACGAGGAGATCGCCGACGGCCCGGTCAAGCGCGCCACCGAGGATTCTCTGGCAGATCGGCTGGGCGTTCTCGACGCCTTCCCTCTGGCAGACGTATTCCGGTGTCAGCTGGTCGTGACTGCTGTGGTAGCGCACGGTCATCCGTTCCCCACAGCAGCCGCAGATGACGAGGCCTTGAAGCAACGCCGGGCCTTCTCGCGGCGGGCTCTTGCGTCGCTCCTTGCCCTGGGCCTGGGCGTTCTCGTGCAGCCGGAGCAGGTTCTCCTCGTAGTCGGCCCAGCTGATGTAGCCGGGATGGGCGTCCAGGATCAAGGTGTGCCACTCCTCGCGCGGCAAGCGGCGGACCACGGTCCTGCCGCCACTGACCCGCCGTGTCTTGCTGCGGCCGTAGGCGAAGGCGCCAGCGTAGCGCGGATTCTGGAGAATGCGCAGGGTCCGCCAGTGCAGGAGCGACGCCCAGACCAGCTCCCCCTTGTGCGGACCCGTGCGCAAACGGCGAGGAAAGAGCAAGCCCTGCTGCCGAAAGCTGCGTACTGTCGCTGAGGCTGATCCGGTGCGGCGGAAGGTCTCAAAGAAAGTACGGACGGCACCCTGGACCTGCAGGTCGGGGTCGAGAACGACCCGGCCATCGAGGCCGGAGACGAGTCCGACCGGCAAGGGCAGTTCGAGCTCGCCGCGGCTGGCCTTGCCGCGCTGGTCCCCGAGCAGGCGCGCGCGCAGCACGTGGAGTTCGGCTTCGCTCATCGTGCCCTTGAGGCCGAGCAACAGCCGGTCGTTGAAGTGGCCGGGGTCGTAGAGTAGGGTCGAAGCGAGGCGCGGTGCTGGCATTTCGGCCAGCCCGTTTCCCCGCTTCGCCCTCCGAACCGGGCATGCGACTTTCACCGCACCCGGCTCTCCATGACCACAGGAACAACCGTCTATCGGACAATGCCAACGCCGTGACGAGGCCTCACGGGTTCGCGGATTCCCATAGTGATGGGATGCGCGAACCACGGTAGCGATATCGTTCCACCGGCACGCGGTGGGGTCGAAACAGCTGTACCCCGGCTTCTCCAATCTTCCAGTTGCGCAGCTCCCGTCGCTTCATCCGCTTCCACGATGGCCGTTTGTGCTTCTTCCGGAGCCAGCGCACCACCCGCCACCAGGTGAAATGGTCCAGGTAGCCGAAGGTGCGTTTGCTGGCCGCATGACGGAAGTAGCTCGTCCAGCCACGCAGCAGCGGATTGATGTGGTCGAGGAGCTGGGGCAGGGAGAGGGAGATAGTGTTATGGCGCGTGAGCGCCTTCACTCGGCGTTTGATGGATTCGAAGGCCTTACGGCTGGGGAAGGTGTACACCACCCGTTTGCCGTTACGCGTCTTCCGCTGGATGCGAAAGCCGAGGAAATCGAATCCCTCATCGATGTGCGTGACCAGGGTCTTCGCGGGTGAGAGGGTGAGCTTCAGCTCCTTCGCCAGCACCGTGGCCAGCTCTTCTTTGAGCGCTTCGGCCTGCTCGCGTGTGCCTTTCACCATAATCACGAAGTCGTCCGCGTACCGGATGAGCCGGTAGGTCGGGAGGCCTCTACGGTGGAGGAGTTTGCGATGGCCATAGTACCGGGACTGGTCCAGCCAGGCCCGGTCGAAATGCTCGTCGAGAGCCGACAATGCGATGTTCGCTAAGAGCGGAGAGACGATCCCTCCCTGCGGCGTGCCCATGTCGCTCCTCGCCGTGGTCCCCAGTTCCGTCATGATGCCCGCCGTGAGAAACGCCTTTACGAGCGCCAGCACCTTGCGGTCCCCCACCCGTTTCCGGACGCGGGTCATCAGGCTGGCGTGGTCGATGCGGTCGAAGCAGGCTTCGATATCGCCTTCGACGACGTACTCATAGTTGGAGGGCGCCTTGGCGAAGTGGTAGATCTCGGCGATCGCATCCTGTGTTCGTCTTCCCGGCCGAAAGCCGTAGCTGGTTGCTACGAAGTCCGCTTCGAAAATGGGTTCGAGGATGAGCTTGAGCGCCATTTGCACGACGCGGTCGCGGATGGTCGGGATACCCAGGTAGCGCACCTTCCCATCGGCTTTGGGGATGCCGTGGCGACGGACGGCGCAGGGCTGAAATGTCCTGTCCCGAAGGGTCGCCCGGGTATCCGCCAGAAAGGCGGGCACCCCGCGCCGATGTTCGATGTACCAACGGGTCTCGCCGTCCACGCCCGCCGTGCGCGAGCCGCGGTTCCGCTTGATGCGATCCCATGCCACCGCGAGGGTGGCCGGGTTGCACACGAGGTTGTAGAGGTCGTCAAACCTCTGGTCCGAATCTGTGGTTGCCCACTGGTGCAGCTTGGTCTGGATGTGGAGTACCCAGGCGCGGGCCTCAGCGAGGTCGCTATCCGGTGCACCGCTATTCGGCGGCGCATCTTCTCCCGTCCGTAACGGGCTGCTGGTCACTGGTCCCCTTCGCCATGTGGCCGGCTTTCCCGGCCTCGGACTACTACGGGACCTCCGTCACAGCTGACCGGCAACAGGTGGCGTCGACCCTGCCCGCCCTGCAAACGCAGGTAGAGGGCACCGGGAAGCTGCTTCCCACGTTCACTGTGATCCGCTGGTGGGGGTGGCGTCCGGCTTTGCTCCTGCAGCCTCGCCGTGTGCACAACGCAGTCCCGCACACGGCCTCGCCGACGCGATCTCCAATCGCGCCGCCAAGTTGGGGAGCCAACGAACAAGGTACCCCACGCACTGCTGCGGCCCAAATCAACCAGGTTTGGAGCCGTTGACGAATCGAGGAGTGTTAGACACCGGTTCACGTGTGTTACACCGTTCCCACTTGC
>DATCGT010000392.1:0-3789 GCA_036508775.1 Tepidiformaceae bacterium
AACTCGTAGCGGCCGTCCGCCGCGCAGTCCTCGCCAAGCCGCCCAAGGTCCCAGAGCTCTCCGATCGCAATCCCGAACAATGCAAGCAGGTACTGGTGGAGGAAACCACCGGTATCACGCTGCGGGGGCCAGGCTTCGAGCGAAGGGCAGTCGCTGGCCGCCGCGACGATATGTAGGTTCCACAGGTAACGGGCCATCGCCTCCCCCGCCAGGATCCCCGGGGCGTGCAGGCTGGCCGTGTTCGCCAGCGCCGCCCGCGTCATGCGGTCCGTCGTCATGTACCAGTCGGTCCAGCCGGTCCGGATGAGCAGAACATCGCCCGTCTGGATTTCAACCCCATGAGCCTTCCGGCACGCCTCCAGTTCGTCGACCGTGAACCGGCGATCCGTCGCGCAATCGATCGGGTCGCCCTTCTCCGCTAGGTACCGGGCCATGTCCAGCAGCACGGCTCGGCCGGCGATGCCCCGCCGGGCCCAGTTCTCGAGGCCCATCCGGGTGCCGGGCTTCCCCGTGATCTCTTCGCGCTGGACGCCGTTGTAGAACCCGTGCTGCGGGTGCCCGACGTGGGGAAGGGTGTCCCACTGGCTGCTCGCCTGCGGGTAAAAGTTGTCGAGCGCGTCATCGTGGCCGTAGGGATTGGCGAAGATCGTATGGCGAACCGCGCCGCGACTGTAAAGCGGCGGATCCGGCAACTCGAGCTCCCAGTTCAGCGGGAACATCGCCCCCTTCTGGACCAGCCGTGCCGCCGCCGCGATCCGCTCCGGCGTCTGCAGATTGAACATGCCGACCTGGTCCTCGCGGCCGAACAACCACCACGCGGACCGTGGCGGCGCGCCCGCGGCGACGGGGAGTTCATCGAAGTCGGGCAGCCGATCGGGGATCGCCATGAAGCACCTTCAAGCGTTGGGGTAGCGGGCATCTTGTGCGGTTGCTTCGAGTGCGGTCAAGCCCCCACTTCCAACTGGACGTGTACGGAGCTTCAGGGCAAGATCGACCGGTACATGAACAGCGGCGTGACTCCCTACCTCCTGGTCGCTCGCATCATCTCGATCATCGGGATGGGCTTCACTGCGGCCGTGGCGATCCTCCTCTTCATCATGCCGGCATGGTGGTGGGCCATTGCTTTCACATTCGCCTTCTTCCCCTTCCTCGCGCTCATAGTCACCGTGGAGAAGTACTCGGCGCGGCACGGCCTGATCGGGACCGCGGCCACGAAGGGAAACGCTCCTGGCTAGGCCATCGCTGGTGGCCGCAGGCCTGGTCATGCTGCTGGGAACGTCCTGCCAGCTGGGCCAATCGAGCCCGCCCGAGGTGGCGCTGGATAACCTCGCCTGCGTGCGCGCCGACCTCCCCCAGGACTATTCCACACAGGCATCAGGCAGTTTTTCGCTCGGCAACCTCGCCGACCTTGCCTCGGACCCGGCAGCCCGCCGCACAGAACTGCACGCCAGCGGCGTGGCCGGCGGGTACTTCAGCACATGGCGCCAGGCCGTTGGGGAACCCCCGTTCCCTCCGGCGATCGACGTGATCTGCCAGGTCATTCGCTTCAATAGCGCGGACCAGGCGAAGGCCTTCGTCGCGTCTCTCCAGCCGACGCTCACCAGCCTGGAGGATTCCACGATTACGTGGGTCCCGCGCAGCAGTATCGGACAGGTCGAAGAGATCGCAACCGGCCAGGCATCGTTGCCCGCTGGCGCGCGCGCTTTCCACCTGGCTTCCGCCAACAACGAGACCAGCGTGGCCGTCTACGCGGTCTTCGCCGCGACCGGCCCCTACGTACAGACCGTGTGGGCTGGCGACAGTGTCGACAGCGCGACGCTCGCCCAGGCGGCCACCATCGAGGCAGCCATTGCCGGCCGAGCGGTCAGCGCAGGGACACCTACTTCGGCGACTCCGTAATCGTTATCGACTGGATCATCACCGGCTGAGTCGGCTTGTTCTGAGCATCCGTCTGCACCTTGCCGATGGCGTCCACGACATCCATGCCGGTCGTCACCTGCGCAAACGGGTAGAAGCGCTTCTGGTTCGGTGCATCCTGGTCGAGCGCCGGGTTGTCCTTCAGGTTGATGAAGAACTGGCTCGTGAAGTTGGTCACCGCGCCAGCCTTCGCCATCGAAACCATGCCCAGGGTGTTCTTCAGGTCGTTCTGGTCTTCTTCCGTCGTGAAGCCCGGGGTACCACTGCCGCCGTCACCACCCTGGATGACGAAGTCCGGCATGACCCGCTGGAACTGCAGCCCGTCGTAGAAGCCCTTTTGAGCCAGGAAGACGAACGTGTTCACCGTCTTCGGCGCTTTGTCAGCGAGAAGCTGCATCACGATGTCGCCCATGCTGGTCTTGATCGTCGCCGTGTACGTTTTGGTGGCCGGGTCCGTCACCTGGTCAGCCTGCGCGAACTTCCGCGGGTTAGGCGTCGCCGAGGCTGCCGCCGCGGCGCTGGCATCAGGCGTGGCGCTCCCTGACGGGGTCACGGTTGGAATCGGCGTGGCCGCCGTAGTATTCCGGTTCGGGTTGCAACTCGATCCAAACGCGGCGACGAAGAAGGCGAGGATCATCACCACGCCGCCGACAATCCAGAACAACTTCTGGTTCTGGAGCAGGCTCATCGGGAACGGCGGCTTGTACTGCTCGCCAGTCCCCTGGCCGCCTACGGTGTACGAGCGCCTTCGCGCAGGCGTCTGCCGCAGATGCTGCTGCGTCTTTCGTCGTGGCTTAGGCAAAGGGAAACCTCTTCTGAGTGGTCAAGTATTGGTTTGGGAACAGGCCCAGAGTCGCAGTATACGGAGGACCCCAGTACCGGCCAGACCCTCGGAAAACCGGTACTTACCGGTGATGCCCCAATTTCCCGAGTTCTTCGCGGGTTACCTCACGGTCATCCCACGGCCGTGACTCGTGCCCGTAGACGATCGACTTCTCGTGGCCCTTGCCGCAAATGACCACCAGGTCGCCCGCTCCCGCACGCTTCAACGCCTCGGCGATTGCCTCGCGCCGGTCTTCAATCTCCAGGAAGTCCCTGCCAGCGACCCTTCCGGCGCCCTCCGCGTGCCGCCCGATCTCCCGGACGATCGCTCGCGGATCCTCGCCTCGCGGGTCCTCGCTTGTGAACACCGCGAAGTCGGCGCCCTCTGCCGCTGAGCGCCCTACGCCGAAGCGCCGCCCCGGGTCGCGTTCGCCGGCGGCGCCCGCCACGATGATGAGCTTTCCCTTGCAGACGCTACGCAGCACTGCCAGGACCTTCCTCACCGCGTCGCCCGTGTGCGCATAGTCAACAATCACGTCAAACGGCTGCCCCGCGACGATTCGCTCCATCCGCCCCGGCACCCCCGCATTGGCCGAGAGCCCCCGCGCGACGGTCGCCACATCCAGCCCCGCCGCCAGCCCGATCGATGCCGCCGCCAGCGCGTTCGCGACATTGAAGAGCGCGGGCAGTTTCAGCGTGACCTGTGCCTCGCCTGCCCGCGTGACCAGCCGGAAGTCGGTGCCATCCGCCCGCAGGACCGCGTTCCGCGCCACGACGTCGGCATCGCGCGCGTCGATCCCGTAGCGCATCGCGCTTGCCTTCGTTCGCGAAGCCATGAACCCGGCAGAAGGATCGTCGGCATTCAGAACCGCGACCTTCGCCCTCGGCTTCAGCGAGGCTTCGTCCAGCGCGGAGAACAGCATCCCCTTCGCCTCGCGGTACGCCTCGAAGGTCTTGTGGAAGTCCAGGTGGTCGCCGGTCACATTCGTAAACGCCGCAATGTCGTACTCGACGTGGTCCAGCCGGTGAAGTGCGAGCCCGTGGCTCGTC
>DATCGT010000393.1:0-5240 GCA_036508775.1 Tepidiformaceae bacterium
CGGGACCCCGCGGGCCTCCGCAACCGCCTCGTCGACGCTCGCAAAGAGCAGCGGACGCGCAATCGCGAGAAGGGCGACGACTGTAACGGCCGCGACGATGACAGCCAGCCAGACCTGTCCCGAACTGAGTCCGTAAATCGACCCGAACAGGATCCTGATCCCGGCCGCGCCGTTGCTGCCACCCTGCGAGGTCGTGAAGAGCGACAGGAAGAGGACGCCGAGCCCCAGTACCCAGGCGAATACGCTCCCGATGACGACGTCGTCGGCGCGGCCCCTCGGGCCAAGGGCTCCCAGCAGGACCGAGATGCCGATAGTTGCGGCGAACAGACCGAGACGGGGGTCGACACCGGCGGCGAGTGCGGCAAGCGCTCCTGTGAAGGCGACGTGGCCGAGAGCGTCGCCCGTAAAGACCTGGCCGCGGAGAACGAGGAAGTAGCCAGCCAGCCCGGCGGCGATGGCGATTGCGCCCCCTGCAATGAATGCGTAACGGATGAAGTCATAAGACAGCATGGAGCTGATGCCGGTAATCGGGTTGGGGACGGCGAGCAGGGCGATCACTGCACTACACCGGCCGTTCCGAGCCTCCCGGTCACCACCCGCGCGGCACGGGCGAGAACGTAGGCCCCAAATGCGAGGCTCGTGACATGAAAGCCAATGGGGTAGTTGTTGTAGTAGGAGAGCGCAAGGCTCAGCCACGTCACCACTAGGGCGATGAGGACTGTCAGCACGGCGCTCATGCCCGGGCGCGACGTTAGTCGTTCGGCGGTCGCCGCCGGGAGGACCAGGAGGGCGAAGATGAGGAGGGAACCCGTGATCTGGCTAGCCTCGGCCGCCGCGATTCCGAGGAGGAGCAGGAACACAACCGAAAGAAGCCGCACCGGCACTCCCCGGGCGTTCGCGACGTCGGGATCGACGGAGGCGAAGAGCAGCGGCCGGGCGATGAAGCCGAGGATAGCGAGCACGAGTGCCGTGCTCGCCGCGAGCACAGCCACCTGCGTGGTGGTGATGCCGAGGAAGCTCCCGAACAGGAGGCTCTGGGCACCGGTGATGTTTCGGTGGCTCAGGGAGATGAAGAGGAAGCCCGAGGCGAGTGCGAAGGCCTGCACTGTGCCGACGATGGCGGATTCCTCCGTTCGGCTCCGTGCGACACCGGCCGGCGAGAGGACCGCGAAGACAAGCGCGGCGCCAATCGCGAAGGCGAAGTAGCCATAGGTGGCCGATACGCCGAGCAGAATTGCGGCTGAGGCCCCTGGGAACGAAACGACCGCGAGCGTATGCCCTGCGAATGTTTGCCTGCGCAGCACCATGAACCAGCCGATCAGGCTGGCGACAATCGCCACGAGCGTCCCCGCACGAAGTGCGTTCACCATGAAGGGGAACTCGAAGAGCTGTCGCACGTCCTCGATGAGATTCCAGGTGAACGGTGGATTGGCGGTCACTGGCGAACCATGTGGGCGTGTACGTCCCCGTGCGGAGCCTCCGGCTGGCCCACGACCACAAGGTGACCGTCGCTGGTCCTGAAGACTTCGATTGGCGTGCCGTAGAGGCGGGTCAGGGTCTCCTGGGTGATGACTTCTTCGGGTGTGCCCGAGGCGACGCCACCTTTCGCGAGGTAGATGACGCGATCGAGGTAGGAAAGGATGGGGTTCACGTTGTGGGCGACCATCAGGATAGTCACGCCCGCTTCCTTGCTCACGCTGGCCAGCAGCGCCGCCGCCGCCGCCTGGTTCGGCAAGTCCAGGCTGTCGAGGGGCTCGTCGAGTATCAGAAGGTCGGGTTCCCGGACGAGCGCCTGGGCGATGAGCAGGCGCTGCTGTTCGCCACCTGAGATCTGGCCAATTGGGCGTCCAGCGTAGCCGGTGGCACCGACCATCTCGATCACGGCACGCACCCGTGCGTCAGCGTCGCGGTGTCGGCGGCTGAAGCGGCTCAG
The DNA here is from genome assembly GCA_036508775.1 of Tepidiformaceae bacterium. Taxonomy (GTDB): domain Bacteria; phylum Chloroflexota; class Dehalococcoidia; order Tepidiformales; family Tepidiformaceae; genus JBGPOS01. The sequence continues at coordinate 1,934 of DATCGT010000393.1, forward strand.
TCCGGGAAGGGGGAAGCCCCAGCTGTCGCCGTCGAAGCCGAGGCGGACAACGTCGATTCCTCGGATACGGACTCCCGGGTCGAAGTGACGCCTCTGGGGCAGGTAGCCGATCCGCGGATTCGCCTCTCCGGGCTCTTCTCCGAAGACCAGGACTTCGCCTGATGAGAGCGGAAATAGCCCAAGGACTGCTTTGACCAGCGTGGATTTTCCGACGCCGTTGGGCCCGAGGATGGCGACGAACTCGCCGCGCCCAACTTCGGCGTTGACGTCTTCCCAGATGACGCGGTTTCCCCATCGCGCGGAAGCGTGCCTGAAGACCACTGCCGGTGTCTCCGCACCGACATCCTGGGTGCCAGTCTCGGAAGAGTTCATCCTGTCCTCATTTCCCGGTTGCCGTCGCCAGGGCGCTTGCCAACGCCTGCAGTTGCCTTGACTGCCAGTCCTGGAACGTCGCGTTACTCGGCACGAGTGTCTCGGTTACTTCGACGACCTGGATGCCCTGTGCCTTCGCCGCGTCCACGAGCCGCTGTACGTCGGGGGTCGCGTTCTGTGTGTTGTAGAAGAGGATGGCAATCTGCTTCTGGCGGATTTGGGTATCGAAAGCCTGCTTGTCGCGGGAGGTCGGGTCAGAGCCTTCGCTCACTGCCTGCATGAAGCCGGGCGGTGAAACCAGGTCTAGGCCGAGTGAAGTCGCCAGCGGGACAACGATGCTTTCCGTCGCCCCGACCTGCGTGCCCACGTACTTCTGTCGGATGCTCTGGACGAGGCCGGTGTACTGCGCCAACCCGTTCGACACGAAGTCGGCTTTCTGACGGTCGAGCGCGGCAGCGTCGGCAGGGTCGAGCTTCTTGAAGTCTGCGTTCAACTGGTCAACGACCTTCATCACGTCGTCTGGCGAATACCAGCGATGGGGGTTGTCGTCGGTCTTGAGGCCGAGCAGATCCTGGACCTTCAGGGTGATTCGCCCGTTGGAGGGATCTGCCGCGAGGAGGCTATCCATCCACGGGTCGTATCCAACCCCATTGAGAATGACGAAGTTCGCGCGGGCGACCGCAATCGCGTCGGAAGGGGTGGCTTCGTAGTCGTGAGGGTCGGCGTTCGCATTGGTGATGAGGGAGGTGACGCTGACATGGTCGCCACCGACCTGGGCGGCGATGCTTCCCCAGAAGTTTTCCACGGCGACGACCGTGATCTTCCCGCTGGCCCCGATCGTCTGCGGTGCCGATCCGCCCCCGGAGGTCGCGCAGGCCGACGATAGCAACGTCACGATTGTTGCTCCGATTGCCAGCAGGAAGGTCGCCCGGGGGGTCTTGTTCACGGGACTCCGTTCTGAAACAAGGTATCAAGTAGAAATGATACTGAGTCGCAACAAGCGGGCGCAATGCCCCGTGTCGAGCAGCGCGAGGGATCCCCGTTCGCCATGAGGTTCCGCTCGCGGGTGGGATACCGCACAATGGCCTCGTGCGGCGCTGCGACCTGCGACATGGGAGTTGGACAAAGGGCGCGACGTGTCCTGTCCGGCCGCGCTGGAGGCCGTTGTTCTCACCCTTGCTGATGGGGCTGGCGCTGCTCGGTGTGTGCCTCGTCGCGGCTGCCTGCGGCGGTTCCAGCTCATCGAGCGACGTCACGACCATGGCCGCGCTCCACATTCTCGATGATGGCGGACTCCACGAGATCGACGCTGCCATCCAGCAGGGTACGATCCCCCCGACGGCCCAGACGACGGCTGCTCATCTCCAGACGGTGGCGTTGCTCACGCCCTGGCCGAAGGAGCTGAAGTCTCAGGCGGTGAAACTGGCCGGGTACCTGGGCACGCTGGCGGCCGTCCTCAACGCCGACTCACCGGACATGAACCAGGTGAAGGACGCGTCAGGCTACGCGCACGCCGCCTGGCACGAATTCTCGATGCAGGCGTGGAGTTACCTGTCCGACAGGGCCGGCGTGAAGAACTGACGGCCGGGGGGCCGCGCTCTCTCCTAAGTTGTCGTCGTGAGCGTGGTGAGGATGTTTTGCAGGTCAGACGTTGAGGCTTCGCTCGATGTCAGTGTGAGCGTGGCGCCGTCCATCCAGACCGTCACGCTCCCCCCTGTCAGCTCGGTCGAGCAGAGCGAGGGACCCTCGACTATGGCGTATCTCCCGGCCAGCATCTTGTGTTGGACCAGCAGGTGGCTGTCGGCCGCCGTATCGACGATCGCGATTGGCAGCGACGCAGGGTCGACCTTCGTCATCGCTGCTTCGACTTTGGCGCCACTTGCGCTCCTCCAGTCAGAAGTTACAGAGACCAACTCGCCATCGACCGCACTGCCGGAAACGCCTGTTCGCGCGTAGGTGGGGGGGAGTGAGATGAAGAGAGGGGAGCCTTCCAGGACCGTTTCGTCATTGACGGCGGTCGCGGCGGGCGGCTGGTTCGCGGGCAGCACCGTATCGGGAGCGACGATCAGAAATGGTCCAAATGAGACTTCCTTGAAGACGAACTGAGCGCTGGTGGGCTGCTCTGAACCGCCAATGACTCCGAAACCGACGGCGAGCAAGAGCCCGATCCAGACGGCCGCGATTCCTGCGAAGATCCCAATGATCGTGAGCTTCTTGCCCAGGGGCATTCCTGAGTCTCCTGCTTCCCGTGCTGTCGGCATCCGTGTCTCCTCAAAAGCTATATCACCCGGGCGACGGGCCGGCGACGGCCGGCCGGGTGCCGCGAAGGTGGTCGAATGGCTGCTTTAGCGAGCCATGGTCGGCGACGGAGTGGTAGCGCCCATGTCGACAGCGGTTGGCGACGCGCCGCCCATGCCAGTGGTGCCGCCGCTGGTGTCGTCCTGGCCTGGTGCCTTCACTACGACGCTGCCGGCCTTGTCGAACACCAGCGTGATCGGAACGATGTCCCCAGTCGCAATCGGCTTCTTCACGTTCATGACCATGATGTGGTAGCTGCCGGACTTCAGTTCAACCGTTCCATTTGCCGGGATCGGAAGCCCTGCCTTCAGTTCCTGCATGACCATGGTGCCGCCGTTGGTGACCACCTCGTGCACCTGGGCCATGCCCGCCACTGACGCGTCGACGGCGGCGGAGAGAAGGGTGTCGGCCACCCCGTTGTTCTTGATGGTGAGGTAAACCGCAGTCGTGTCCGTCACGGTCGTTCGGGCGCGGATATTCGAGATCTCCAGGTTGCCGGCCTTGACCACCGTGTTCGCTGCGGAGGCGGCCATCGTCGGAGTGGCAACAGGCGCAGTCGTTGGTGCGGTGGTCGGCGTCGATGACGAACTACCGCCGCAGCCTGCGGTGACGGCCGCCGCCATGGTGATGATTCCGG
>DATCGT010000394.1:0-8304 GCA_036508775.1 Tepidiformaceae bacterium
TGGCGCAGATGTCGAACTTCGACATGATTTCCATCCACTCGTCAGCGGTCTTCGTCTTGAAGATCGCCGTCCACTTCGCCTGCATCTCAGGATGCGCAGAAGCGTCGTGCTGGCGTCCCAGGAACTCCTCGGTGCCAATGACTCGGCAGAGTGCCTCGAAGAAGTGCGGCTCGATGCTCCCGATCGAGAACCACCGGCCATCGCTGCACTGGTAAGTGTTGTACCAGGGCATGGCCCCGTTCAGCATCGATTCGCCCGGCCGGATCGGGCGACCGTTCGAGAAGAAGCCGCTAAACGCGCTCGTCATCAGCGAAAGGACGCCGTCGCTCATCCCGATGTCGATGTCCTGTCCCCGCCCGGTTCGCTCACGCGCGATGATCGCCATGCAAATCGCGAATGCGGCGGTGAGCCCGCCTCCCGCGAAGTCGGCCACTACGTTCACGGGAATCGCCGGGGGTGTCCCCGGCCGTCCGATTACCCCCAGCGCCCCGCCGATCGAGATGTAGTTTATGTCGTGGCCGACCAGGTTGCTGTATGGGCCCGTCTGGCCGAAGCCGGAGATCGAGCAGCAGATGATCCGGGGATTGATCTTCGCGAGTGTCTCGTAGTCGACCCCGAGGCGCTTCACCACGCCGGGCCGGAAGCCTTCCATGACGACGTCGGCGTCCTTGACCAGCCGGTAGAAGATTTCGCGGGCAGCTTCGTCCTTGAGGTTGAGCGTGATCGACTTCTTGCCACGTCCGAGTGCGTTGTAGGCGGCGGCCCGCTCGGCGGCCTCCCCGCCCCGACTCATGCCGCTGAGTTTCGCCGACGCGCCGGGTACGGCTTCCACGAGAGTGACGTCTGCCCCGAAGTCAGAAAGGAGCATTGAGCAGTGGGGGCCGGGGGCGAGCCTCGACATGTCTAGGACCTTGATTCCCTCAAGTGCCATCACCATGCAACCGACCTCCTCCCGAAGTGCCGCATAGCATGGCCGCGCCTGGCGCGGCTCGCAACCTGTGTCCCCATGACCGGTGCGCGTGAAGGCCGTTCTAGCCGGCGGCGATGGCGAACGACCAGGTAACAATCCCGCCAATCGTCGAGACTGACACGGTGTAGGTGGCGCCGGGCGTCAGAGGCTGTCGAGGGATGATCACTATGGCCCCCCGGGCAGAAAGGACCTGGCAGCCGAGCGCCTGGGCGCTGCTGTCGGGATTGGTGTAGTTGTGGCCGTCATATCCACAGAACTCGACGGGCCGGCCACCGGTCGTGAAAGCCTGGACCGTGCCGCCAGGACTGCCGGGGCCCAGCATCAGGAGGATCGGTACGCCTGTTGGGGCGCTATAGCCGGGGCACGAAGTGAGCGGGTCCGGGCTCTCGTTCCCCGCATACCGGGAGAGTGTGGTGGTCGCGCCCGGCCCTGGAAACTCGACAGGGTAGCCTGAGGTCGATGAACTGTTGGTCAGGCCGCGGAGAACGTCAAGGGTCGCGGCCCAGCGGCTACCGGCTCGATAGATGCCGAATCCCGTCGACAGCAAGTCCGGATCGAGCACGCCCACGGCGTGGAACGGTCCCGTCAGCCAGCCCTCAATCGCAGTTTGCTCGGTGCCAGCGCCGTATCCGAGGTACACGTTACTGCTGCCTGCTGCAGCGTTGCCGGCCGCCGTGTAGTACGGCAGGGTCGGGTCTTCCGAATGTCTGATGACATTGTTCAGGGCCATGTACTGCGAGTGTGCGAGTGCACCGACGTCCCAGGTCGAGTTCTCAGTGAGGTCCGACTCTTGCGACATCTCCCGATACGAATTCACGAGCTGAAGCCACGAAGGCGCCAGGGGCCCGGGGTCGTTGGTGACGAGTGCCATCCTGGCCCGGGGAATCATCGTCGAGGGCGAAGCGTCCGTTCGCGCCACGAGCCGAGGGAAGATCGCCGCCCCGAGGAGGGTCGCTCCGAGCGCGAGGCTCGCAAGCGCCATTCGATGCGTCATATGTCTGTATGGTAACCGGTAAGTGCCGAGAATCCGCAACAATTAACCAGCGAGTTGGTTGGCGGAATTCCCTGTCTGAGGGACGGTTCGGCGACCGATAACCTCGAACTCGCGCAGACATCGCCTCTGACATCGCGATCGACCGGACACAAGGGCGATCGGCCTGTATCCTCTCTCGTCGGGCATCCGTTCCCACTGGCCGGCTTTCCCGTCCGAAAATCGGAAATTTGAACCCGGAAATCAGACATGGCTGTCCTGCTCGACGAAAAGACCCGCCTCCTCGTCCAAGGAATCGGTACCGAAGGCGCAAACCACATGCGCCGCTCGATCGCCTACGGAACCAACGTTGTTGCGGCGATCCACCCACGTCGCGGTGGCGAACAGCAGGACGGCGTGCCGATCTTCACGACCGTCGAACAGGCGGTCCGTGACACGGGCGCGAACGTAAGCATCATTTTCGTCCCCGCCGCTGGCGCCGCCGACGCGATCCTCGAAGCCGCCGCCGCGAAGATGCCTCTCATCGTCTGCATCACCGAAGGCGTCCCGGTCATGGATATGGTGACCGTGAAGCGTGCCCTTCTCGGCGGCAACAGCGTGCTCATCGGGCCCAACTGCCCCGGCGTCATCACCCCGAGTACGAAGACGCGCGTCGGCATCATGCCTGGCGACGTATTCCTTCCCGGTGGCGTGGGCGTCGTCAGCCGCTCCGGCACCCTCGTCTACGAAGTGGTTGCCCAGCTCACAGAGCTCGGCATTGGTCAGAGCACCTGCATCGGCGTCGGTGGCGACCCGATCATCGGCACCCGCCAGGTCGAAGCAGTCCGCCTGCTCAACGAAGACCCCGACACGAAGGCTATCGTCATGGTCGGCGAAATCGGCGGCAGCGCCGAGCAGGAAGCCGCGGCCTACATCAAGCAGTACGTGAAGAAGCCAGTCGTGGCCTTCATCGCCGGTGCGACCGCCCCCGAAGGCCGCCGCATGGGCCACGCTGGCGCGATCATCAGCGGCGAGGACGGCAAGGCCGAGAACAAGAAAGCCTCCCTCCGTGCCGCCGGTGCCTACGTCAGCGACTCCCCCGCCGAGATCGGAATTACGATGCAGCGCGCGCTCAAGGAGCGCGGCATCAAGTAGCCTCCGCCCGGTCGCACGTGAGGGCGTGGTGTCGTCCTGCATGGGCGCCGTATCCTCTGGCTCCATGTGGGATGATCTGGCCCTACTGAGACGGCGCAACTTCGTCTGCTTTGCGACTGCCCGGTGGGTGTCGTTCCTGGGCAACGCGATGGCGCCGGTGGCGATTGCTTTTGCCGTTATTGGGCTTCAGCCGGCTCGGCATCGGCACTGGGACTGGTTCTCGCCGCGCGGACTGCGCCACAGGTGGTCTTCCTTCTCGTTGGCGGCGTCTGGTCCGACCGCTTGCCGCGAAACCTGGTCATTGCCGGCGCCAACCTCGTGGGAGGCGCGGCCCAGGCCATCGTTGCGTTCCTGCTGATTACCGGCGTCGCCGAGGTGTGGCAGCTTCTCGCCCTCGAAGCCGTGAACGGCGCCGCCTTCGCCTTCGGTGGTCCCGCCGACGTCGGCGTCATCCCGCAAATCGTCCCGGGTGAGCGGCTCCACGAGGCCAACACCGTCGTCCGCTTCCGGAGCAACCTGGCCCTGATGGGTGGAGCGGCGCTGGCCGGCCTCCTGGTAGCGGCGCTCCACCCGGGCTGGACCATCGCGGTCGATGCGGCGACCTTCTTTGTCGCCGTGCCCCTCGTCCTGGGGATCCGTGGAATCGAACAGGTCCCCGCCGGCGCTGGCTCCAGCTTCGTGCGCGAGATGCGCGTCGGGTGGGGCTGAGTTCATCGCCCACCGCTGGCTCTGGACCACGTCGTCCAATTTTCGCTCCTGATGGCGGCCTTCTACGGCTGCTTCATGGTGCTCGGCCCAATCACGGCTGAGCGCGAGATGGACGGCGCCCACTCCTGGGCATTGATCGTCGGTTCTCAGTCGGTCGGATTGCTCGTCGGCAGCCTGTTGATGCTCCGGTGGCATGCTTCCCGGCCAATCCTCGTTGCGACGCTGATGACGTTCCTTTTCGTGCCGCCGATCGCGTTGCTCGCCCTCGGGCTCGGCGCCTGGCCCGTCGCGGTGGCCGCTTTCGTCGGTGGAATTGCCGGGGAAGTCTTCAGCGTTTACTGGTACACCGCTCTCCACGAGCACGTCGCGCCCGAGGCGCTGTCGCGTGTCAGTGCCTATGACGCTCTCGGCTCGCTCGCGCTGTCGCCCCTTGGGGTGGTCGTCGCGGGACCGCTGGCGGATGGAATTGGAGTCCATGCGACGCTCTGGATCGGTGCCGCGGTCGGGCTGGCAAGTACGGTCGCTGTCCTCTTCGTGCCGGAGGTCCGCAGCCTCCGTTCCCGTGCCGCGATGCGAGCACTTCCTGACAGCGCCCTGTAACCTACCGCGCATGCGTTCCCACATCGCCGCCCGCACCGAGGTCTTCACCGAATCCGTGATCCGCGAGATGACCCGCCTGGCCATCGTCCACGGGGCGATCAACCTCGCCCAGGGTTACCCCGACTTCCCGGCGCCTGCCTTCATCAAGCAGGCCGCGATCGACGCCATCAACGCCGACATCAACCAGTACGCCATCACCTGGGGTTCCCCCCGGCTCCGCAATGCGATTGCGGCCAAGTACGGGCGCTTCTACGGCCTCGACTTCGACCCGGACCGCGAAATCACCGTCACCTGCGGTGCCACCGAGGCGATGATGGCGACGCTGCTCGCGGTCGTGTCCGATGGCGATGAGGTCATCGTTTTCGAGCCTTTTTACGAGAACTACGTCCCGGATGCCGCGATGAGCGGCGCGAAGCTCGTTTTCGTCACCCTGAAGGCCCCGGACTTCAGCTTCGATCCGGCGCAGTTGCGGGCCGCGTTCACATCGAAGACCCGGGCGATCATCCTGAACACGCCGAACAACCCCAGCGGCAAGGTCTTCAGCCGCATGGAACTCGAACAGATCGCGGCGCTCTGCCAGGAGTTCGACTGCCTCTGCATCACCGACGAAATCTACGAACACATCCTCTATGACGGCCGCCAGCACATCCCGATGGCCACGCTCCCCGGCATGTACGAGCGAACGGTGACGATCAGCGGCCTCTCGAAGACGTTCAGCGTCACCGGGTGGCGGCTCGGCTACGTGGTCGCGCCACCGGTGTTGAGCGCCGCCGTGCGCAAGGTCCACGACTTCCTCACGGTCGGCGCCCCGGCCCCGTTGCAGGAGGCGGGCGCGGTCGCCATCGAGCAGTCCGACGCGTACTACCCCGAACTCCGTGGCCTGTACGAGGGCAAGCGCGCCCTCTTGCTGAGTTCGCTGCGCGAGGCCGGGTTTAAGTGCCATTCGCCAGCGGGCGCGTACTACATCCTGGCTGACTTCAGTGACCTCGCATTCAAGGGCGACGACACGGCCTTCGCCCACCATCTCGTCGAGAATGTCGGCGTTGCACCCGTCCCCGGATCGAGCTTCTTCCGCAACCGGGACGAAGGGAGCCGCCTCGTCCGGTTCACCTTTTCGAAGTCGGAAGAGACTCTTGGCGAGGCGGCGCGACGCCTCTCTGCCATGTAGGCCGCCTTCGTAACCCGCTCTTGATACCGCGCATGACCGCTAGCGGTCGAAATCGTAGGCTGTTCAGGTGACTCGAAAACTACTTGCTCTCATGCTCGCTCCCCTCGCCGCCGTCTCGCTCGTTGCCTGCGGCGGTAGCAGTTCCTCTTCGACGCCGACCGTTGTGCCCGCGCCTACCCGCACGCCGACCCCGCTCCCGAGCGGCCCGGTGAAGTTGACGAACCCGACCGTGACGGCCGACGGCCTCCAGTACATTGATACGGTCGTTGGCACGGGGCCGACCCCGACAATCGACCAGCAGGTGACCGTGAACTACACGGGCAAGCTCGCGGCGAATGGCCTGGTATTCGACAGCACGGTCGGCAAGGCGCCCATTACCTTCGCCTTGAAGGGGGTCATTCCCGGCTTCCAGGAAGGGGTCATGGGCATGAAGGTGGGTGGCAAGCGCACCATCTACATCCCCTCGGCTCTGGGCTACGGCCCCAGTGGAACCGTCGGCGGCCCCGTTCCCCCGAATGCGGACCTGGTGTTCGACATAGAACTGGTCGCGATCAAGTAACGCGAGCAGAACGCTCACGGCATGGTGGGTTGACACGTTTAGAACGCACGTTCTAGTATCCGTCGTACCCGCCGCAGGAAAGTGCCGTTATGCGCCTGCTCTGCCTCTTCTTCCCGCGCCTGTCCCTCCAGGTTAGCCTGCGCGACCGCCCTCACCTGCAGGACAGGCCGGTCGTCCTGCTCAGCGGGTCCGGCGATGAAGCGCTCGTCGCCGCCGCCTCACCTGCCGCCTCCAGCCGCTACGTGATTGCCGGGATGAGCGCCGGCCAGGCGCACCAGCGCTGCCCCTCCGCCATGTTCCTCCCCGACAACGCCGGAGACTGCCTCGAAGCGCTCGAACGCGTCGGCTCGATGCTCCGCCTCCGTGCGACCCCACTGGTGGCGCTTGGCGGCCGGGACCACCTGTTTATCGACCTCGAAGGTCTGTCGGGCGGAGAAACGGCCATTGCCGCGAATCTCGCTGCCCTCGTTCGAGCGTGGACCGGATTCGAAGTGCGCGCGGGGGTTGCCGCCACCCGTGCTGGCGCTCTCGAAGCCGCTCGTCCTGCCCGTGGCCTGCCTGTCGTGCTCCCTTCCGGCAGGCAGGCTGCGGAGGCTCCCCTGGAGCCGTTCGGGGAACGTGAACTGTCGGCCAGCATGGATCTGCCCGCAGACTGCGCCGATCTCGTCGTCCGGGCAGCGTTGACGCGTCTGCTTGCCGGCCTCCAGCCGCTGCTTGACGGCCGCGGCGAAAGCTTCCGCACCGCCCGCCTCGAGATGGACAGCGAGGACGGGACTCGGGTGCTGACGGCTCGCTGCGCGCAGCCGCTTCACCGCGCCGCCGATGCCCTCGACCTCCTGCTCCCGCGTGGCGAGTTCGTTGATCTTGGCAACTGCCGCCGTATCCGCGTCACGCTTGGTCGTCTCGGTCCAGACGTGCGGGTTCGTCCCTGTGCGGCACATCGCCGTGAGCCTGTGTCTCGCCGCGTGCCCCTGCGCGCTGCTGGTTAGCGGACGGCTGCTAAAGCCAGTCAAGCCAGCCCCGTGGGCGCCCGTCAGGGCGAGCACCCGCTCGGTCCTCTGCCCTTCCCTGAACGAGACCATCACCAGCGGGACGGCGGCCTGGCTCACACCTCGCTCCGGGTCCGCGCATTGAACGCCCGCTTCAGCGAGGAGCGTTGGCGCCTCCGCCGCGATCCACACGAGGTCGCGGCTCCGGCCAATTTCGTCAATCGCCACTCCGAAACGGCGGCGCTCGTCCGCCGAGAAGTATGGGAGCACGTTGGTGTGGGTCACGACGAGGGTTGAGGTCGGGTCGGCCTCGTCCGCCAGCGCCGGGAGGAGGTCGACAGCATTTCCCTTCGCGATTCGCGGATGCATCTCCCGGACTACCTCAAGGGCCGCTTCCAGGTTGTGGAACCGGTCGAGGTGCTCGGGCCAGACGCAGGCGCGCAACCAGCGAGTCGCATCCTCGTCGTCCGGTTCGATGGGCGACAGGTCGACCCCGACCCGGGCCGCGAATGCCGGGATTGGGCCGAGGACCGGTCGCTCCCCGCGCAGTTCTGTCCGCAGCCTTGTCGGCGCTGCTTCAGGGCCCCATGTGATCCCGTCTCCATAGTCGTAGTGGTATCGGTCGAAGAACAGGTTCATGCCCGAGGCCGTCCCGACATCGATCAGGTGCAAAGGGCCGTTGGCGGCTGCCCCGGCTGCGGCGAAGGCCGGCAATAGGTACGTACAACGGCTGACCTCGTTGGTCTGGGTCGTCCGCGTTTGCAGCAGGTCTGTCAGTTTTCCCTGCCGTTCGATGCAGAAGTCGCGAAAGGACGGGTACGCATCCTGGGGGCTGACCGACACAGTCCTCGTGACCGTCGGGTAGAAGCGAGTCAGCGCGTGTTCGGCCCCGCCGAGCAGCAGGTAGTGCACGGCCGCAAAGAGCAGGTTGGCGTTGGTCCGGGGGCCGCTCGTAGCCGCGAACCATCCGAGGAGTTCGCGGTCTTCCGCGAAGCCGCTGGCCAGCACTTCGTACAGTTCCGATGATCCCCGGCATTCTATCTCGCCGAATCGCCGAAAGGCCTCCGACCATCGCCTTGCCTGTTCGTCGTCGCCCATCGAGTTTTCCTCGCAATCCCCGGCCGGGCAGGTCCTGGACTGACCTTTACAGTCCCTCGAGGCAGGATGATACTCGCCGACATGTGG
>DATCGT010000395.1:0-2545 GCA_036508775.1 Tepidiformaceae bacterium
TGGTCGGCCAGCTCCGCGACCAGGGCGCCGAGAGCCGCCTCGCCGAGGTGCTCCAGGAAAACGCTCGCGTCCGTGCAGACCTCGGCTACCCGCCGCTGGTCACGCCCAGCTCACAGATCGTGGGCACACAGGCCGTTCTCAACGTCCTTACTGGCAAGCGCTACGGCACCGTGACCAAAGAGACCAAGAACCTCACGCTCGGTGCATACGGAGCCACCGCGGTTCCGATCTCACCAGAGATCATGAAGACCATTTGCGACGGTGACATCCCGATCACGCACCGTCCCGCCGACGACCTGCCTCCCGAACTCGAGCAGGCGAAGGCCGAAGTCGGGGACCTCGCTGAGAGCATCGAAGACGTACTGAGCTACGTGATGTTCCCCCAGCCGGCGAAGGAATTTCTCGCCTGGCGCAGGGAAGGCAGCGGGCCCGAACGGGAACTGGTGGCTGCCATCGTCGGTGCCCTGGCGATCGGCGAGAAACGAGCCGCCCCGGCACCCGTCGCCCTGCCCTCCAGCGATTCAACGGGTGGCGACGCCGCAACGTGGAAGAACTTCGGCCGCTTGCGGCAGATGCGTTAGGCGGGAGGAACGATGGCGACATTTACGATTGGCGGCCGGTCTTACGAAGTCGAAGTCAAAGGTGACACCGTTGTTGTCGATGGCCACTCCTTCCCGGTCAAAGTCCGCGACGAGCAGGGCTTCGCGCTGGTGAAGGCCGGGGACATCTCGTACCGAGTCATCCTGCCGGCCCAGGCTGAACGCCAGACTGGCATGGCCGTCAAGGTCGACTACCGGCCCTTCACGGTCGAATGGGAGGGGCGCCTCTCAGGCTCCCCGGCAGCCCGCGAACCGCGTGCCAGTTCTGGCACCGCAGCCACAGCAGCACCGCGGGCCAACGTGAAGGGCGGCGTGACCGCTCAGATCGCTGGACGGATCACGACCATCAAAGTCGCGGTTGGGGCAACTGTGAGCCGCGGCGACGTCCTCCTCACGCTCGAAGCGATGAAGATGGAAAATGAGATCAAGGCACCCAGCGATGGCACCGTCACCGAGATTCGCGTCGCAGAAGGCGCCCGCGTGAACGAAGGCGAAACCCTCATCGTCATCGGCTGACGCGCCGGTATTCTTCAGGAGGTGGATCACCGCTCATGGTTGTGAAATATCTCCGCGACCTGCGTCACGCCGGCGCCGTCGGCGAAATTGCGCGCGTCAAGTTCCCGTTCCCCAACGAGGAACACCCGGACCTCGAGACGACCCTGAATCTGCCGACACCGCGATTGGAGGTCGGCAACGAGAACGGAAAGGACCTCTTCCCGGACATTGTCGTCATCCGGCGCCCTGGACTGTGGCTGAAGATGATGGCCGTGGTCGAGACCGCGGACTCCGTGACCGACGAACGCGCCGTCGAAGCATGGCTCCCCTATTCGAAGGTCGGCGACCTCTACCTGTACGTCCCATTTGGATGCGTCGTCGCTGCGCGGCGCCTCTGCAAGAAGCACCGTGTGAAGGTGAAAGGTATTCGGGCCTGGAGATTCCGTCCCGTGTGGGGCCTCGATGTGGCAGATGCCTGAGACCACGGTGGCGTGCTCATGACCGCTTCCCCGTACGGCGAGCCCGGACAGCCTCTGAACGTCTTCTTCGACGTTGACCACACCCTGGTCTTCATCGACCAGCACACGAACTCGCTGAGGCCCTGCGCACACGAATCGATGCAGCGCCTGAAGGCGGCAGGGCACGGCGTCTACGTGTGGTCGGCCGGCGGCGCCGACTACGTGCGAAAGACGGTCGAGCGGCACGGGCTCGTCGGGTGGGTCGATGGCTGCTTCGACAAGGATCCCCGGGTTCAGCCGCGCCCCGACTTCATCATCGATGACGACTGGTACCTCGTTGAGAAGTATGGCGGGCACCTGGTGAGCCAGTACAAGGCCATCAACGAGAACGATCGAGAGCTGCTCGATGCGCTCGATCGCCTCGCCGAACTCGGGCACCTCTAGCACCCGTGGCCCGAGGGCTTTTCGTCGAGCCCTTCTATGGCGGTAGCCATCGCGCGTTCACGGACGGTCTTCGCGAGCGCTCCGCGCACGACCTTTCCCTTCTCACGCTGCCTGAAAGCGAATGGCGCCGCCGGATGCGGCGCGGAGCCCAGGAACTCGCCACCGAAGCTCAACACCTTTCCCACGAATTCGATTTCCTCATTGCATCCGACATGCTCGACCTGCCGGCATTCCTTACCCTCACGCGACCCCGATTCACGAGTCTCCCCGTGATGGCCTATTTCCACGAGAACCAGTTCACCTATCCGCGGCTCCGTGGGACGAAATTCAACTCGTGGTTCGGACAGATCAACTACCTCTCGGCGTGCGCCGCCGACGTTGTCGCGTTCAATTCAGCATTCCACCGGGACGACTTCCTCGGCGCACTGCGGAGCCTGGCGGGCCAGCCCAACAACTGGCTGGTCGAGTCGCGGATCGATGAGGTTGAAGCGAAAAGCGTCGTCTTGCCCGTCGGAGTGGACCTGGAGTGGCTCGACGGCTTCCGGCGGG
>DATCGT010000396.1:0-6615 GCA_036508775.1 Tepidiformaceae bacterium
CTGGTCGGAGAGGCACTGATGACGGGGATCGAGCCGGCCACGAAGGTCCGCGAGTTGCTGGGGCGATGATGATCCTGCAGATGCACGGCGAGCCGGGCAGCGGGAAGACTACGCTCGCGAAGGCGCTCGCATCACGTATTCCCGCGATTCACCTGGACAAAGACGTGATTACCTCAGCGATGATGCATGTGCACATCCCGAAGGAAGTCGGTGGCCCGGCGTCCTACGAAGTCCTGTGGGACCTGTCGAGGAGCTTCCTGAACCAGGGCCATTCGGTCATCATCGATTCCCCGGCATTCTGGGCGGTGATCGAAGAGACAGGACGCGGGCTTGCGCGCGAAATGGACGTGAGTTACTTCATGATCGAGACCCAGTGTGCTGACACCGACGAGCTTGATCGCCGGCTTGCGACGCGTGAACGCCTGCTCTCCAATCCCGAGCTGCGCTACGAAGGACAGCGTCCCGGCACCCGTGAGCCATCGCGCGACCGTTTGATCCTGGACAGCACGCGGCCAATCGAGGAGATGGTGAAGACGGCGCTGGAGTACCTCGGCGTGGCGGTCGACGCGTGACGAGGGTGAAAATCTGCGGCATCCGTGACGCCGAGATGGCTATCGAAGCCGGAAAAGCGGGCGCGGACTTCATCGGAATGATGTTCGCGGAGTCGCGGCGACGCGTCACACCGCAGGAGTGCTACGACATCACCCAGGCGCTGAAGGCGGGGCGCCAGCACGGGCCGCTGGCCGAGTTCGATGGACCCGGCCGGGGCGAAGTTTCGGCGGCGAGCTGGTACGGGGCCTGGAACGACACTATCGAACAGAGCCTGATGCGCTGGCGACCGCTCATCGTCGGTGTCTTCGCGGACCAAGACTACGCCGAGGTCAACGATATCGCCGAGGCCGCCGGGCTGGACCTCGTCCAGCTTTCGGGCGGGGAAGACGCCGCGTTTGTAGCGAAGATCGAGCGCCCAGTGATCCGGGTTGTGCATGTCGGCGAAGCGACTTCGGCGCTCGACATCTACGATAAGGGAGCCCCGGGTACCGCCGCTGGCCTGATGCTCGACACCGGTGGACCCGCCAGAGGTGGCACCGGCGTTACCTTCGACTGGGAAGTAGCCGCGCAAGTCGCCCGGCGCTGGCCGCTGATGCTGGCAGGAGGCCTCACGCCAGAGAATGTTGGGGACGCTGTCGAACAGGTTCGACCATGGGCAGTAGATGTCTCGAGCGGCGTCGAGACGGACGGTAAGAAGGACATTGAGAAGGTCCGGGCGTTCATTCGCGCGGCGAAGGGAGTGAAAGTTGACCGCTGAACCACATCCAGGGAGGTTCGGCGAGTTCGGGGGGCGCTATGTGCCCGAAACGCTCGTCGGGGCGCACGAAGAACTCGAAGAGGCCTACAGGGCCGCGTGCGCCGATCCTGCATTCCAGGCGGAACTGGACTTCTTGCTCAAGCATTACGTCGGACGACCGACTCCGCTGTATTTTGCGGAACGGCTCACACGGGAATGCGGCGGGGCGCGCATCTGGATCAAGCGGGAAGACCTCGCCCACACTGGAGCGCACAAGATCAACAACGCGATCGGACAGGCACTGCTGGCCAAGCGCATCGGGAAGCCGCGAATTATCGCGGAGACCGGGGCCGGGCAGCATGGCGTCGCGACGGCCACCGTCTGCGCGATGATGAACCTCGAGTGTGCGGTCTACATGGGGACAGAGGACATCCGCCGGCAGTCGCTCAACGTGTTCCGCATGAAGATGCTCGGGGCCACCGTGGTCCCGGTCGACAGCGGCAGCAAGACCCTGAAGGACGCGATCAACGAGGCGATGCGCGACTGGGTCACGAACGTCCGGACGACCCACTACCTGATCGGATCGGCCATCGGGCCGCACCCGTTCCCAACCATCGTTCGCGACTTCCAGTCGGTTATCGGCAAAGAAGCCCGTGCACAGATGCTCGAACAGGCAGGGAAGCTGCCGGACGTGGCGATCGCCTGCGTGGGCGGGGGCAGCAACGCCATAGGGCTGTTCCATCCGTTGATCGACGATCCCATCCGGCTGATTGGCGTCGAGGCAGCAGGCGAAGGGATGAAGACGGGCAAGCACGCCGCGACGCTGGTCGCGGGGCGGCCCGGCGTCCTCCACGGCACGAAGACCTACCTCCTCCAGGACGCGGCCGGCCAGATCCTCGATACGCACAGCATCTCCGCGGGCCTCGATTACCCGGGCGTGGGACCCGAGCACTCCTGGCTGAAGACCAGCGAACGAGCCGAGTACGTGGCGGTTGACGATCGCCAGGCACTCGAGGGATTCATGGCCCTGACCCGGACGGAAGGAATCATTCCTGCGCTTGAGCCTTCACATGCTATCTACCACGCGCTCGAAGTCGCCGCTTCCATGCGACCAGACCAGGACCTCCTCATCGGGTTGAGCGGGCGCGGGGACAAGGACATGCATACCGTCGCCGCGGTACTGGGAGTCACGCTCTGATTTCGGCCCCCGCAACGGGGCAGGGGCGCCTGCAGCCCCCTTCGTGGGGGTTCGGCCCGGTGTTACTCGGACTCGTGCTGGTGGTGGCCATCTTCATCACCACCAGCATCGTGCTGGGCGTTGTCGTACGTGTTGCCGGGCATACGTACGTGACCGAGGATGTTGGCGACTGCACCGGTCACGACGTCTTTTCCAAGCTGGAGGCCGTCGGGAAATACGCCAACGAACGGCTCCAGGCGGCCACCCTCGGCAGGGCACTGCCGGCACCCCCAATTCTGACCGCCGACATCTTCACGCTGCGAGCAGGGTTCGCCGCGACGCTGGTCTCCGAAGTGGCCTTCGTCGCCGCGGTTGCCTTCGCGGGAAGAGTGAAGCCGCGGAACTTCGTAGCTGCCATCGGCCTTGGAACATTCGACTGGCGCACAAAGTGGCTCCCTGTCCTGCTGGGCCTGGGCGCGAACGTGGGAGTCGCGATTTACGCGATCACGATGCAGAGCATCGACCAGTGCGGGCCACTGACGCCGATCAGCACCGTCCCGACATCCATCCTGAACGACAACCTGGCGCTGACCCTGGCCGGCATCGTCGGGGTCATAGCGGCGCCGCTATGTGAGGAGATCCTGTTCCGCGGATTCTTCTTCCGAGGGCTGCTGAAGCTTGGTTTCGCCCCGGCCGCGCTCGCTTCGGCAGTGTTCTTCGCCGGTTCGCATCTCGATCCGGGGAGCATGATCCCGTTCACGTGCATTGGGCTGGTGATGGCCTTCCTGTTCTGGCGGCGGGGATCGCTCTGGGACAGCATCACCTTCCACTGCGTCTTCAACTCGGCGAGTTTCGCTTTACTGCTAGCATCGAGGTAACCGGTCATGTCAAAACGACTTCGCGATCTGTTCCAGGCGAGCCACCAGGAGGGCCGCGCCCTCTTCATTCCCTACCTGACGGGTGGCTACCCGACACCGGGGGAAACCGTTTCGCTCCTTCTCGCCATGGAAGCCGGGGGGGCCGACGTCATCGAGGTGGGGGTGCCGTTCACCGATCCACTGGCGGACGGTGCGACAATTCAGCACGCGAACCATGTGGCAGTGCAGCAGCACGTGACGTTCGAACAGTGCATGGGATTCGTCCGCGAGGCGCGGGCGCACGGGCTCCGGGCGCCGGTTCTGTTCATGGGGTACTACAACCCTGTGCTCGCGCTGGGCGAGGAACGGACCGTCGCGCTGGCGAAGGCGGCCGGCGCCGATGGGTTCATCATCGTCGACCTGCCCCCAGAGGAGGCAGGACCGTTCCTCGCGGCCTGCCGAAGTCATGACATGAGCTTCATACCGCTGGTCGCGCAGACGACTTCGGACGCGCGAATCGCGAAGCTGGCGGCAGTGGCAGACGCATTCCTCTACTGCGTGAGCGTCACCGGGACCACGGGACAGCGAGCTGCGATGCCGACCGACCTGGGCGACTTCCTCGCCCGGATTCGCAAGCAAACAGACCTGCCGCTCGCGGTTGGTTTCGGGATCTCTACCCGGGAGCACGTCGTGACGGTTGGCAAGATTGCCGACGCAGCAATCGTCGGCTCCGCGGTAATCGGAACGATCGATGCCGGAGATGGCAGCAGCCGGCCAGAGCGTCTCAGAGACTTCGTGAAGGAAATGACCGGTCGGTGAGGAATCGCCGGGGGTTGCAGATGCGGTGATGGCCCCGATTCGTTGACGCCGGGGAGCCTGACCGCAATGATGCGATCGGTGCCTGGGAATGCCGCCGTCGCCGGGCGGACGCTTGCCGGAGTGAACGCGTCTGCCTCGACCCGGTAACCACAGCGGTCAGAGGACCGAGACAGGAGAGCCCCTGCGGGGGGGCATCGACCTGCCGGGGAACATGCCCGAGATCTCGTTGTCCGTATTCGAGGGGCCCCTCGACCTCCTTTTGCGCCTGATCGAACACGACGACCTGGATGTCACGGCCGTCTCGCTCGTCGCGGTAGCGGACCAGTACCTTGGTGCGATCCGGAACGGCGACAGCTTCGAGCCGCAGGCGCTGGCGGAGTTCATCGCGATCGGCGCAAAGCTCATCTACCTGAAGTCACGGGCACTTCTTCCGCGCTCGCCCGAGGAAGCGTCGTCACTCGAGGACGACGAAGTGGGCCGTGAGCTCGTCGACATGCTGCTGGAATACCGGCGCTTCGCACAGGTGGCAGACATGCTCCAGGAACGCCAGGAGGCCGGGTTGCGGGTCTTTCCGCGACTGGCGCCGCTCCCACCGCAGGCCCCCGGGCCCGGACTCGATGACGTCACCTCCGAAGCTCTTCTCCAGATCATGCTGGAGATGCTGTCGCGAACGCCGCCGACACCGCCGCAGGCAGTCATCACGCGGACGACGATGACCATCACCCGCAAGATCGCCGACTTCCGCGAGCGCCTGCTCCGGAGCGGGGGATTCTCCTTCCGCCAGGCGATCAGGGAGTGCCAGACGCGGCTCGAGGTCGTGGTCTCATTCATGGCGGTGCTCGAACTGCTGAAAGCGGGCGAATGTGACGCGCGCCAGTCCGAGCGATTCGGCGACATCGAGGTGATCGGGCTGGCGGTCGCGGCCGGGTAGGGTGGCGATGGCCTGCGCCTGCCCTCGCTGGTAGGCTGGGAACCACCGATGACGATCCCTTCATTCACACTGAAGCAGCTCACGGCCGGAGCCCCGGGCCCGGAAACAGCGCTTACGATCGGCGTGCTGGATGGCGTCCACCGGGGGCACCAGTACCTGCTCGGGCGCCTGCGAGACGAAGCACGGAAGCGGGCACTCGCACCCGGGGTCGTGACGCTGCACCCTCACCCGATCACGGTGCTGCGCCCGGAGATCGCGCCGAGCTACCTGACGTCCCTTGAGGACCGGATGGAGCTTCTACGACGCGCGGGAGCCGACTGGGTGATACCTCTCACTTTCACTTCGGAGGTCTCTGAGGTATCAGCGGAGGAGCTGGGGACGGCATTCTTCAAGGCTCTGCGAATGCGTCTGATGGTGCTCGGGCCGGATGCCGCCTTCGGTCGCGGCGCACCGAAGGACACGGTTGAGCGGATGCGGCGGCTGGGTGCAGAACTCGGCTTCGAGGTGCTCCAGCTCGAGCCGCTGATGCACGACCACGAACGGTACAGCTCGACGGCGGTTCGACGCGCCCTTGCCGAAGGGAACATGGAGCGGGTGACCGCGTTGCTGGGACGCGACTACCGCCTCACGGGTCCGGTGGTCCGTGGTTTCGAACGGGGCCGCACGATTGGCTACCCGACCGCGAACCTCTCGGTGGCGGTCGACCGGGCGATGCCCAAGATGGGCGTCTACGCGACGCGCGCGACGGTGGCCGGGCGGACCTTCAAGGGCGCGACCAACATCGGCACGCGTCCGACCTTCGATGCCGGGCACATGTCCATCGAGACGTACCTCCTGGACTTCGAAGGGGATATTTACGGCGAGCGGATGGAGTTGGACTTCCTGACCAGGATCCGGGATGAAATGGCATTCGCCAACGTTGACGATCTCATCGTCGAGATCGCGAAGGATGTCGAGAAAGTACGAGGCATGGAGCAGCGATGACGCGGAGCATGGCGCCGGTCGATGAGCAGATGGACGTCCTCATGCGAGGAGTCGACTACGGCGACGAGGGACTCCGCCGCCAGATGGAGCGCGAGCTGCGAGCGCTCGTCGAGCAAGACCGGCCGCTGCGCGTGTATTTCGGCATCGATCCTACCGCGACTTCACTGACACTGGGCCACACCGTCCCGCTGCGGAAGTTGCGGCAGTTCCAGGAGCTAGGCCACCACGCGATCTTCCTGATCGGCGACTACACGGCGCTCATCGGGGACCCCAGCGACAAGAACAAGCTCCGGCCATTGCTTTCGACCGAAGACATCAAGGCCAACGAGCAGACGTACTTTGAGCAGGCTGCGAGCGTCCTCGACCCTCGACGAACCGAGTTGCGCCACAACTCGGAGTGGCTCGGGAAACTGAGCTTCCCCGACATCATCTCGTTGATGTCGAAGTTCACCGTGGCGGAGATGTTGCGGCGGGACAACTTCCGGAAACGATTCGACGACAGCGATGCTGTCTTCCTGCACGAGTTCCTCTACGCGCTGATGCAGGGCTACGACGCCTA
>DATCGT010000397.1:0-3266 GCA_036508775.1 Tepidiformaceae bacterium
GGGCCGAATTCCATCCGCCCCGAGAAGAAGCCCACGATCTTGCCCTGCACGAGCACATCTGCGATGACACCCGCCCGCGTATCCGCGTCCGCGACCTGCTCGTAGGGCAGGCCTCTCCCGGACAGGAACGCGGTGACTTCCCGGGAGGAGTAGCCAGGGCCGAGGTAGCTGCCTTTCTGGCCATCGGTCCTCCCGTCGGCTTGCGGCCGGGGGCGCTCGAAATAGGCATGGTTGGCCAGGAGGGCGGCGCCCAGGGCTCCCCCCGCATCCCCGGCGGCGGGCTGGATCCACAGGCGGTCGAAGACGCCGTCGCGCAGGAGCTTGCCATTGGCAACGCAGTTGAGCGCCACCCCCCCTGCGAGCACGATATCGTGGGCGCCGGTGATCGAACGGGCCGTGCGAGCCAGGAGGAGGACGATTTCTTCGGTGATCTTCTGCACGGACGCGGCAAGGTCCATCTCCCGCCGCGTGATCCGGGATTCCGGGGCGCGCGCAGGCCCGCCGAACAGCGCCGCGAACCGGTCGTTGGTCATCACCGCTTGGGACATGTACGCGAAGTACTCCATGTTCAGGCGGAAGGAGCCATCCTCCTTGACGTCGATGAGGTGCGCTCGGATCGCCTCGTAGTAGACAGGCTGGCCGTAGGGCGCGAGCCCCATCAACTTGTACTCGCCGCTGTTGACCTTGAAGCCGCAGAAGGTGGTGATGGCGCTGTACAGCAGGCCGATGGAATGCGGATAGTCGACTTCCCGCAGGAGCTCGATCTTGTTGGCGGCGCCGAACCCAAGCGTCGTGGTCGCCCATTCGCCCACGGCGTCCATCGTGAGGATGGCCGCCTCCTGGAACGGCGAGGGATAGAAGGCCGAGGCGGCGTGGGACATGTGGTGCTCGGCGCATAGGAGGCGCCCCGTCTTCCCCAGCGTCCCCAATGCGCCCTCCACGATATGCTCGATCCAGACTTTGGACCGGAGCAGGGATTGGGCCGCGTCGTCGAAGACGCCATGCCCTTCGGGAGCCGCCATCAGCGCGCTCTGGGCCACCCGGTCGAGGGTCAGCAGCGGGTCGTCGTAGAAGATCACCGCATCCAGCTCGCCCGGCTCGAGGAATGCTTCGCCCAGGCAGTAGTCGATGGCGTGCCTGGGGAACCGCGGATCGTGCTTGCGGCGTGAGAAGCGCTCCTCCTGTGCCGCCGCAACGATCTCGTGGTCGCGCGCGATGGCCGCGGCCGAATCATGGTAGAAGGCGGAGATCCCCAGGCTCGTCACGCTTGTCATCATTTGGTTTAGTCCCCTTCTCTGCCAGCGTAGTCGCCGCGCAGGAGGTCGCGCGACAGGATCGCCGCGAGGGCGCGGTGGTAAGCGGGTGTCGGGTGGGGGTCCTTGGCGAAACGGAAGCCCCGGCGCGTGTCCGCAGGCAGCGCCAGCAGTTCCGGAAGCGGGTCGATCAGGGTTGCGGAGGCCTCCAACGCGAGCTCTCTTAACCTCGCCTGCACGTGCGAAGCATCTACGGAACCATCGAGGTGGTACCAGAGCGGCACGAAGAGCAGGGTCACCGGGCCCCGGACCTTGGAAATCCAGTCCAGCAGGATCGCGCGGGTCAGCAGCCAGTCCGGGTGCCGGGGGTCGTCGTACTCGGGGAGCGGCTGGAATCGAGTGACCTTCAGCGCAATCTCCTTGAGCCCGAGAGCGTTGATAATCCTGCGCAGGGCCTTGAAACGCATCCCGTCCGTATCGACCCTCGCGGCTCCCTCGAGGTCGGCCATCGACCGGGGCCCGCGAGGCACAGGCTGATGGCCGATCACGAGCTGGCCGTCCTGGAGCGTGAAGAACGGTTTGGCGTAGCAGGCTTGCTGGCCCGCCGGGTCCCGATAGAGCTTGTAACTGGACGCGTTGCGCCGCAGGTTCTCGGGCTGGAAGGCCAAGACGACCTGATCGGCTTCGAGGTCCTGCGCGAATTCCCGCCAGGCTAGGTACTGTTGATCAGTGCCCGACCCGGGCAGGCCGAAATTGTATACCTCCAGATCGGGCCGCAGGCCTTCCAACACGTCGGAGTAGCGCAGCGAGTTCGAGACCCCGTCGCCAGCGGTAAAGGAATCCCCGAACAGGAGGACGCGCCTTTTGGACGCCGGGCGGCTGGGCTCGAAGTCGTGGTGGCTGCGGAAACCGAGCCCATTGGTCTGGAGCAGGTAGCCGCCGCTCTCGTGGGGCACGCGTAGCTTCACAGCCGGGATGTATCGATGCCCGAGGACTGGGTGGTACTCCATCAACTGTCGCGGCATTAGTTCACCTGCTCGGCTAACGCCTCAAGGGTGAAGGCTGTTGTCAATGCGCGTCCAAACCTGAGCAGGAAGCGCCGGCTGAAATCTGAGCCGGTCAGCGCTCCTTCTCCTCGGTGAGCACCTCCTGTCGCTTGCCGCGGAGCCGGAAGCTCGCGCATTTGAGGATGATGCCTCACCTACCGCAAGCAGGCGGGGCGCGATCGCGACACCTTGACCGTCCGGGTCACGGTCCCGAATGGGATGACGCCCACCTCGTGGAGTGCGGGCGGGAGTCGTCGCCGGCCGCACGGTCACGTTCGCCGTAACGTCCGAGTTCGACCACACCTTCGAGGTAACCTTCGGGCCGGCCTGAGCCAGTCTATATCCCGAGCCACCTCGCGACGGCTGGCAGGTTGCGTATTTCGGGCCAATCCTATCACCCGTTTCGGAACAATCCGATCAGCTGTTTCGGAGTTTTCGATCACCCCGCAAGCGGAGGCCCTGAGCGCCTGACGTGAGGTGAGCCGGACCCGCCATCGTGCTCTGGACGATCCACCCGTCCAAGGAGCCCGATGCCGGTGCCACGCCCTCGTTCCGCCATGCGCAAGATCCGAGAGGTCCTTCGTCTCAGCCTCGGCGACGGTCTCAGCCGCCGCCAGGTCGGGGCCGCCACCGGGCTGCCGTACACGACCGTGGCCGACCACCTGGCCCGGGCCCGGGCCGCCGGGCTTTCCTGGCCACTGCCCGACGGGCTCGACGACGCCGCCCTCGAGGCGGCGCTGTTCGCGTCTGCGGTGCTCCCGCCACCTGCAACCCGGCCGCTGCCCGACTGGGCGGTGGTCCACCACGAGCTGCGCCGCAAGGGGGTGACCCTCCAGCTGCTGTGGATCGAGTACAAGGAGCGCCACCCCGACGGCTACCAGTACTGAACCGCCCTGACTTCGATGGAGACTCTGGGGTGCCCTGAGTTGCGTGGAGCCGCGTGACTGGATTTCACGCGACTGTCGCT
>DATCGT010000398.1:0-4605 GCA_036508775.1 Tepidiformaceae bacterium
CTTGCCGGGGTCGCGGATGGCGACGCGCTTGCCGGGGTCGCGGATGGCGACGCGCTTGTCGGGGTCGCGGATGGCGACGCGCTTGCCGTCGCCGAGGGAGCCGGGTCGGTCGCCGACGGTGACGGGACCACCGAAGGAGACGGCGCCACAACCGGGGTCGGAGTGGACGCAGGCTTCGGCGTCGACGTGGAAGCCGGTGCGGTGGACGTCGGTGACGGTGTCAGGTCAGGCGTCGGGCTCGCTGTTGGGACAGGAGTGAGCGTAGGAAGGGTCACCGGACTGGTGCCAACCCCCGCCGCAAAAGCAGCCTCGTTGACGGTCTGGATGGTCTTGTTCACCACCGGCTCGAGGACCGCGTTCTTGGTCTTCACGTCGCCCAGGACCGCGTTCGATGTCTGCTGGATGCCCGCGACCCGCGTCTTCTGAAGCGTATCGAGCGGCTGCTGCCGGGCGGCGTCCGCAAGTTCGCTGGCCTGCTTCTGAAGGCTCTGGATATCACCGGCGGAGACATCTCCACGGGTGGAGAGTTGCTGGATCTCGTAGACGCGCGCTTCGGTCTGGTTGATCTGGACGTTCACCCGTGCATCGCCGCGGGCCAGCGCATACTGCAGCCGTTCGTTCGCCAGCTTGAAAGTGTAGTTCCAGTCGCCGGGCACGGACTGATCGGCAGTGACGAAGCCGAAGGAGAACACTCCCAGCACACCAGCGAAGGCAACAAACGCCACGCCTGCGATTGCGCCGCGGAAGCGAACGATGCCGCTCGCGGGAGCCACCCTGGGCTCAGGGACTTCGCCGGCCGCGGCGAGAAACTTTGACTTGAGCGAGGCTTCGAAGTAAAAGCTCGGCTGTTCACTGGCGAGAGTCTGCTTCACCCCGGTGCCCGTCGCGAGCATTCCGCGCAGCCACTCCGCATCGTCGTCGAAGCTCGCGAGCACGTCCGCCTCGCCGGTGCCCTGGTCGGCCAGGGCCTGGGCTTCCGCGTAAACAACAGCCTCTCGCGAGGCGCGACGGAAGAACGGCAGTCTCATTGCGGCAACACCAGTTGCTGAAGCTTTGCGATGGCCTTGTGTTGGAGGACTTTCACGTTGTTTTCGGTCTTGCTGAGCGCCTGTGCCGTCTCGGCTACGGAGAGTCCCGCGCCGAAGCGCAGGGCAATCACCTGGCGTTGTGCTTCCGGGAGCTTCTCCGTGGCCACTCGGATCGACTGCATCGTGAACTGGAACTCGATGGCAGTCGCGTGATCCGCGCTGTGGTCTTGGATGGTCTCCGTCAATTCGGTGGTCGCGCCCCGGGTTTTTTCACGCCGCACATGCGAAACGACTTCGTTGCGTGCGATGCGAAAGACCCAGGCGCCGAAGGGAAGGCCCCGCCAGCTGAAGCTCTGGATGTTGTGTACCACCCGGAGAAAAATCTCCTCGGTGACATCCTCGGCGTCTTCGGTGTTGCCAAGCCGGGCGGCGGCGTAACGGTAGACCTTCGGAAAGAAGTGCTCATAGAGCTCGGAGAGGGCGCGCTGATTGCCGTTCTTCGCAGCCTCGACGAGAGTGAATTCGTCGAACTCAGCTACCAACTCATCTACCGTCCGGTTCTCCAAACCAGCCCCCTGGCCTCGCCGGATTTTCGGAAGCCTGACCGTCCTCCTTCCAACATAAGCAGCCTTCTGGCTGTGTACTAGAGATAACGCCAACATGGCAGAAAGGTTAACGATTCGCAGCCCCGATTGTGCCCGATTTGAACCTGTCACTTACCCGTAACTCTCGCGGGCGGGGCCCCTCGGCCCCGGGCCTTAACACAAATGTTCGTTGACACGAAAGGGGACCCCACCTAGCATTTCTGGAGCAAGTGCACCGTGGGAGGCCATGCCGAAGTTCATCTTTGTCACTGGTGGCGTGGTCAGTTCGGTTGGCAAGGGAATCACCACCGCCAGCCTCGGAACAATCCTCAAATCCCGTGGTCTCTCCGTCTCCATCCAAAAGCTCGATCCCTACCTCAACGTCGACCCGGGCACGATGTCGCCCTATCAGCACGGCGAGGTCTTTGTCACGAGCGACGGCGCGGAGACGGATCTTGACCTCGGACACTACGAACGATTCATCGATCAGGACCTGACTGCCGCCTCGTCGGTAACCAGCGGACAGGTCTACCTGGCTGTCCTTGAGCGCGAGCGCAAGGGCGAGTACCTGGGCGGCACCATCCAGGCCGTCCCCCATCTCACGAACGAGATCAAAGCCCGCATCTACGGCCTGGCCACCGCGAGCAAGGCGGATGTCGTGATCTGCGAGGTCGGCGGCACCGTCGGCGACATCGAAGGCGAAACCTTCATCGAAGCCATTCGCCAGATTCGCCACGAGCAGCCCCGCGATACCTGCCTGAGCGTGCACGTGACCTTCCTGCCGTGGGTGGGCGCAACCGGTGAACTCAAGACCAAGCCGACGCAACACTCCGTCCGTGAACTTCGCTCGAAGGGCATCCAGCCCGACGTCATCCTCACCCGCAGCGACCATCCCGTTTCCCGCGACATCCTCGACAAGGTCGCCCTCTTCTGCGATGTCGAGCCCCGGGCCGTCATCCCCATGGAAACCGCCTCGACGATCTACGAAGTCCCGATCCACCTCGAGGAATTCGGGCTGGGCGACTACGTCATCGATCGCCTGGGCTTGCACGGGGGACGCGACCTTCACGAATGGCGCGAAATGGTCGACCGGCTCAGGCATCCGGAGGGCAACGTCGAAGTCGCCATCGTCGGCAAGTACGTCGAACTCCACGACGCCTACATGTCGGTTAAGGAGTCGTTGGCCCACGCCGGGATCGCCAACGGCGTCGATGTCGACATCCGCTGGGTTCACGCCGAGACGCTTGAGAGCTGTCCCGCGTCTGAAGTTCTCGCGGGAGTCCACGGGATCATCGTCCCCGGCGGCTTCGGAGAGCGCGGCTGGGAGGGCAAGATCCAGGCCGCGACCTACGCCCGCACCAACAACATCCCGTACTTCGGGCTCTGCCTCGGGATGCAGGTCATGGTGACCGAGTTCGCCCGCAACGTCTGCGGCATGAGCGGCGCCAACACGACCGAGATCGACCCCGAGAGCCCCTTCCCTGTCATCAGCCTGCTCGAAGAGCAGGAAGGCGTGGTGAACAAGGGCGGAACCATGCGCCTGGGCGCCTATCCCTGCCGCCTCACGCCGGGTTCGCTCGCAGCCCGTGCCTACGGAACCGACAGCGTCGTTGAACGCCACCGGCACCGCTGGGAGTTCAACAACAAGTACCGCGCGCGTCTCGAAGCGGCTGGACTCGTCGTGAGCGGGACCTCGCCCGATGGGTCGCTGGTGGAAATGTCCGAGCTGTCCGGGCACCCGTTCATGCTGGGCACGCAGTTCCACCCGGAGCTTCGCAGCCGCCCGAACCGGGTACATCCGCTGTTCGGGGAGTTCATCGCGGCAGCGAAAGTTCACGCCGGCGCCAACGTCTCGGATTCGTCCCTCGTAGTGGCCTAGGCCGCTTGGACTTCTGGCGCCTCCTCCACGTCCTGAGCCTCGTCTGGCTGGGTATCGGTCTGGGAGCCACATACCCCTACGTCCTCAGAGCGTGGCGCTCAAAGGACGTAGGGTTCCAGATGTTCTGCTTCGTCGAGGCGGCAAATAACGAAACGCGACTGCTCCTGCCCGGGGCCATGGCCACCGGTATCACCGGCTTTATCTGGGCAATCGAGTCGCAATACAACTTCGTGAAGGACGGCTGGCTGGCGGCGCTGTCAGGCCTCTACATCGCTTTCTACTTCGTCTGCCTGCCCTTGTTTGGCTTTGGGCTGCGGCGTGCCCGCCTGGCCGCGCTCATGGCGTCCAGGAAAGGTGAGACCACCGCTGAACTGCGTGAGATTCTCGATGACCGGGTTCCGGTCGTCTTCGGCGCTGCCCTCGTCCTGAGCGTGCCCTTGCTGGCATGCCTGGCTGTATTCAAGCCGTTCTGACCCGGGTCCCTGGACATTCCTGCCGGGCACCCGGCAGGTGAGTTCGCGGCCGTTTAGTCTTCGGCGCGAAGCGGGTTGCCAGGTCGTGTCGCCCGGGGGGCGCGGGCAGAGGTCGTGCCGGATGGCACCCTGTCGCTGGCGGCGAGCGCGCGCCAGGTTCGGAGCAGCTTCACTGCTTCGAATTCACGATGCAGTTCGGCAAGATGGGCTTCGAGATAGAGTTCGTCGTACATACCGGTTCTCCTTTCGTGAGCTACTTCCACCTTTACAGGCCAATGTGAACGGCAGACGACCGCCGTGTGAACATCTCGTTATGCAGTGTTCGAGAAGGGCCGCCGGGGCCGCGGTCTACAATGGTGGTTCGTGAGGTGAAACAGGCATGAAAGCAGCCGTCTACTACCAGACCGGTGGCCCGGATGTGTTCCGCTACGAGGAAGTTCCCGACCCGGTCGTGCGGCCGGGCGGCATCGTCTTCGACGTGCGCGCGATCAGCATTGAGGGAGGAGACGTCCTCGGCCGCGCCGGCGGCGTCATGGTCACGAACCCTCACATCGTCGGATACCAGGCCGCTGGCATCGTCCAGGAGGTCGGCGACGGGGTCGTGACCTTCACCCCGGGCCAGCGCGTGGTCGCTACCATGC
>DATCGT010000399.1:0-4665 GCA_036508775.1 Tepidiformaceae bacterium
TCGATGCGGCGGAATCGTTCGAGGTAGCGCCCCTTTTCGTCTTTCCAGTTCTCGCGAACGAACGCCACGAAGTCCTCGCGGTTGGTGAACTGGGTGGCGTGCGCACTGAGCGCGTGGATCTTGCGGTCGACGAGCGCGCTGATGTCGACGTCGAAGTTCGGCTGGTTCGCGCCCCAGAGCAGGACCTCCCGCACCTTGTGGGGTTCGAGGCCCTCCGCCAGGTGCTCGGGGAAGTTCAGATGGTCACGCGCCGTCGGATAAACGGCGTCGAGCGCGGCCGTGCCCGTCGCCCGGTGGTCCGGGTGGTTGATGAAGCTGTTGTGGATGATGATGTCGGTCGGGTCGTGGGTGAGCACGGTGTGCGGCCGTAGAGCCCGAATCTCGCGGACCAGCTGTTCGAGGAATCGACGGTCGTAGACCAGTTCCCCGTCCTCGTTGTCGAGGAAATGCACGTCCCGTGCCCCCATCCGCCGGCACGCTTCCCGCTGTTCTTCGCGGCGAAGGGCAATGAGACGCTCCCGCGTCATCGTCCGGTCTTCGGTGCCCTTCGCGCCGTTGGTGCAGACCAGGAAGTGGACGGCCCAGCCGCGTTCCGCGAGCTGCGAGGTGTATCCGGCAGCGCCGAAATCGCCGTCGTCGGGATGTGCAGCGATGACAAGGGCTACCCGGCCGGGTTCAGTCTGGGCCACAGGCGGTCGTTACCTCGGTATCAGAGTTGATAGTTCATCGTGCCCCGCCGTCGCGAAGGCGGCAACCGCCAGTCTGTGCTGCCCGGCAAAGCAAACAAACGTTCCGAACAAGGTTTGACGATAACCCCTCGCCATTGTTAACCTACGCGCGAACATCCGTTCGAAGAGGCTCTACGATGAAGGAACTTTCCGGCAAGCAGCTCCAGATCCTGGAGTTCCTGCGCTCATTCATCGAGGACAAGGACTACCCCCCCAGCATCCGTGATATCCAGGATGGCTGTGGCATCAGCAGCACCTCGGTGGTCGACTACAACCTTCGCAAGCTGGAGGAGAAGAACTTCATCCGGCGCGACCGTGAGGTCTCGCGCGGCATCGAAGTCCTCGGCCCGCGCGGACGGCGGCCTCGCATCATTGACATCCCGCTGCTCGGTACCATCGCCGCCGGCCAGCCAATCCCGGTCCCAACGTCCGATCGCTGGGCCAGCGATGCCGAGGAGACGGTCTCCGTCACCGAGGACATGATTCGCGGCAAGCAGAACGTGTTCGCCCTTCGCGTGAAGGGGACATCGATGATCGACGACCTCATCGACGACGGCGACATCGTCTTCCTCGAGCCCGCCTCGACCGCCAACCAGGGCGATCGCGTGGCTGTCTGGCTCAAAGACCGCGGCGAAGTCACGCTGAAGCGCTACTACTTCGAGGGCGATCGTGTCCGCCTTCAGCCGGCGAACAGTACAATGCTCCCGATCTACACCGCGCCCGACAACGTCGAGATCCAGGGACGGTTTATTTCGTCTCTCCGTCCCTGCGACTGAAGGCTTCTTGTCCGGCCGCACAATGAGGGGCCAGGTGGCCCCTTCTTTCTTTGCCGTGGAACAGCCGGTCATCAGCGTCCGCGACATCACGATCCGCTACCGCGGCAAGGACTCCGTGCTTTACGCGGTGGACGGCGCGTCCTTTGACCTCGAGCGAGGCAAGGTCCTCGCCCTCGTCGGCGAGTCTGGCTCCGGGAAGTCGACCGCCGGCATGTCCATCCTCCGCATTCTGCCCACGGCGGCGGAGATCATTTCGGGCAGCATCACTTTCGAAGGGCGCGATCTCCTCTCACTGCCGGAAGCTGAGCTGCGCGCTATCCGGGGCCGTCGGATCTCCATGATCTTCCAGGATCCGATCGCCGGGCTGAATCCTGTTGTCACCATCGGTGACCAGGTGGCGGAGATGCTCACCAACCACGAGCGAAGGGACAAGAAAGAGGTGAAGCGCCGGGCGATCGAGATCCTCCATGGCGTCGGCCTCGCCGACCCTGCACGCGTCGCGAAGGCTTATCCGTTCCAGCTCTCCGGCGGCATGTGCCAGCGGGTGATGATCGGCATTGCGACGGCGCTCGACCCGGAGGTCCTCATCGCCGACGAGCCCACGAGTGCGCTCGATGTGACCATACAGGCGCAGATCCTCTATCAGCTCAATGTGCTCCGCCAGGAACGCGGCACGTCGATCCTGCTCATCACCCATGACTTCGGTGTCGTCTCCCAGATGGCCGACGATGTGGCCGTCATGTATGCGGGACGTGTCGTCGAGACCGGTGCTGTTGGGGAGATGTTCAAGGCTCCGCTGCACCCCTACACGCACGCGCTGCTGGCTACACGTCCCCGGGTCGATGCCCATCGCGAACATCTTCAGGCGATCCCCGGGAATCCACCGGAAGTCGTGGCACCGGCAGAGCATTGCCCGTTCATTCCACGATGCAACAAGGTCATGAACGTGTGCAGGCTTGAACCGGCACCCGTGCTGCGGGCAGGCGAAGGCCTGTCGCACCCCGTCGCCTGCTACAACCCCATCTGGCAGGGGCCAGGCTAGCTCCGGACCGCCCCGGCGTGCGCAAGCGACGCGAGCTGTTCCACCAGGATTTCCATCGCCAGGTCCTCATCCACTTCGCCGGCTTTGTTGGTCCGGTCTGCGGCTACCAGCGCCTCGTAGGCGCGCTTGAGCCCTGTTGGTCCGAGCCCCTTCGCCCTCCGGATCGCCCGGTCGCGCAGGTTGGGCCAGGGCCGGCGGATGGCCTTCCCGATCTCCTCCGGGGTCGCTCCCTCTGCCAGCAGGTCAATGACAGTCGCACTGGTGCGGTAGCCCGCAATTAACAGACCCAGCAGCGCCTGCGCGCTTTCCCCGTCGCGCCGCAACGCATCGAGGGACTGTAGTGCCTTGCGCAGGTCGCCATCCATTACGGAGTCGGTGAAGGTGAACTTGTTCGACTCACGGTCTCCGGCGCAGACGGTGAAGACTTCATCGACGTTTGCGTCCCGCCCCATAGTGAACAGGGCGAGCTTGTCCAATTCGTTCACGATGGCGAGCGTGTCCGCCTGCCAGTCGCCCGAAGGGCTCTGCGTCCGGACAAGTGTCGCGAGCAAAACGGCCGGGTCGCCGATTCGAGCCAGTTCCTCATCCTCCGGGATGGACGCTCCGCGGAAGGGGCCGTTGCGGAAGCGAATTCCCCGGGCGGCCGCCTCATCCCGCACGAAGCGGAAGAGCGCGTCCTTCTCGGGCGCCGGGCAATCGACATCCTCTACGCCGGCGATGCGCTTCATGCGATCGATGAGCGGGTTCCGCCGTGCCGAGCCACCGGTGAAGACCAGGACAGTGCTCTCGGGGATGCCGGATTCAAGCGCTTCGAGAAGGGATTTGAGCGGGTCCAGGCTCCGCGGCTGGCGTTGCTCGCCGCTCTGCTCAAACCGGTCGAGGAGGTTCTCTATGACCACGAGCCGTTTCGGCGCCAGGAACGGTGGCGACATCACCTGCGATAGGATCTCTTGAACTTTCGCGTCCCGACCGTCGATCACGCTCTGGTTGGTGGAAAGCATGCCCGAATTGCCATCGGCGTCATCGCGGATGGCCTGCATCCGGCGACGAATTGCGAGGGCGTCGGAACCGTGAAGGAGGATGATCATCCCGGGCAGTCTATCGTCTTGGGTCGCGTGCCGCCCTAGAGGTGCGGCCAAAAAGTCGATTCGGAACTGAATGGAGCTCCGAGAGGGGGGTCTCAGATGTATCCCGGGCGTCGTTTCGGGGCGCTACGAGCATCCTGTGAGGTCGCTCTGCGAGGAGCTATTTCAAAGTCGACTTTCCGGCCCCGCTCCTAGCACTACCCGATGGCGGGCATGACTCAATGCCATAGCTTCGGCCTCAGGCTGCAAGACGTCGCGGGGTACTCAACTACCGCGGGATGCGGCCCAGCAGCTCGTCGTAGGTTTCCGGGGTGATGGGGCGGACGACGCGGCCGAGGCCGGTCCAGTAGAGCCACTTCCAGTCGCCGGTCGCGCGGGGGTGCTGCATGGGCTTCCCGAGCGGGGCCGTCTTGCTCGCGAGCATCAGGTGGTAGTGCTCGCTGAGGGGTAGTTCCTCGTTGACGAGCCCGATCCAGTAGGCCATCTCCCCATCGCCTGCCGCGAAAGTGGTGCCAAGGTAGCGGTAGCGGCCGCCCATGGGGCGGGAGGCGCTGTTGACGTAGGGCGTGCGCTCGCCGAAGCGGCGGCGGACGGCGGCGCCGCCGAGGGCATAGAGACGGTTGGTGGCGATCGCCTGGTCGAGGGGCACGGGCCCGAGGCCGAGGATGTCCTGGAGGATGAAGGCTTCGAACTGGCGGGCGAGGGGGTCCGGGTCGTCCTCCAGGGCTTCGATGACATCGAGCCAGCTGAGCGGGAGCCATGGCGAGGCGACGGAGCCCGGCGCGACGGTGAGCATTACCAGCGCGGTATCCGGAGACCAGTCGCGCCCGGCGGCTTCGAGGGCGGGCAGCTGGGTTTCGTCTGCTCCCGATTCGATCTGCACTTCGACGACCACGCGCTTGCCGCCTTCGAAGGTGAGAAGCAGGTCGGCGAGGCCGGCATCGCCCAGGCGAGACTGGACCTCGACGATCGCGATCGACTCACCCCCGGTTCCGGCGACGTGGGCGAAGAGGCCCGTGAGCATCCGGTGGCCC
>DATCGT010000400.1:0-2724 GCA_036508775.1 Tepidiformaceae bacterium
GCCCACATTCGAACGTATCTCGAAGAGGACACGCCGTTCCCGGACCGGATCTCCCGGGACGACACCTACGCCTTGACCCCTGCCTATGCCGCGTTTGTCGACCGTGTCATCGCGTATGCGCGCGAAGTCGTTCGAGACCCCGCGGCCGCAAACGAGCGGCGCCAAAGAGTCCGCTGGTGGTCTGTACTTGCGCTGCTCCGTTCCATCGGTTCGAGCCCGGCCGCGGCCGCGGCCACCCTTCGTGAACGCAGCCGGACAGCCGAGGCTGCCACCGGCGACGAAGCCGACGAGATCGGCCGCCGAAGCATCCTCGACCTCGATGACGAGAGCCTCGAAGGCGCGGATGTTGCTCCCGGCGCCGATCCTACGGCGGCCGGAGAAGCGCCTGTCGAGGCGACCTCGCGCAGGCTCCGTGAGCTGGCGAAGGCCGCGGATGCGCTCACCGGCCGCGACGACGCCAAGCTCGCGAAGGGCATTGCGATCGTCAAGGAACTCATCGCACAGGGGTCGCAGCCGATTGTCTTCTGCCGTTTCATCGCAACCGCCGAATACGTCGCCGCTGCGCTCCGCGCGTCCCTTCCGGCTGATATTGCCGTCGAGGCCGTTACGGGCACGCTCGCGGCCGACGACCGCAAGGCGCGTGTCGACGCCCTGAGCGAACACTCACGGCGGGTTCTGGTGGCAACAGACTGCCTGTCCGAGGGCATCAACCTTCAGGAAGGCTTCGATGCGGTCGTTCACTACGACCTGTCGTGGAACCCAACTCGCCACGAGCAACGCGAAGGGCGTGTCGACCGCTACGGGCAGCGGTGCCGGGAAGTCAAGGTCGTCACCCTGTACGGCTCGAACAACGCCATCGACGGGATTGTTCTCTCCGTGCTGCTCCGCAAGCACAAAGCGATCCGCGACAGCCTGGGCATCAGTGTGCCCGTTCCAGTGAACTCAAACGCCGTCCTCGAAGCGATCCTGGAAGGAATCTTGTTGCGGGGGGGTGATGACGAGCGGAGTGCCGACCAGCTCAGCTTCTGGGAGCGGGAGGTAATAGACCCGCAGCGACGCGAGCTGTTTGGGGAATGGGAGCGAGCCGCGGAGCGGGAGCGGGCTTCTCGATCGTTGTTTGCGCAGCAAGCCTACCCACTCGAGGAAGTGGCCCGTGCGCGGGACGCGGCTCGAGGCGCGGTTGGCGCCGGGATCGAGGTTCGCCGGTTTGCGATCGACGCCCTCCGGGCCAATGGGGCGACCGTGACCGAGCGTGCGGACGGCGCTGTCGACATCGACGCGCATGAGATCGCGCGCCCGGTCCGCGACGCCGCCCTGATTCAGGAGGATCGCTTCCGGGTCCGGTTTGAGCCGCCGGCCGGCGAGGATGCCCTGATCGGGCGGACGCACTCGCTTGTTGATGGGCTCTCTACGAACATCATCGACACGGCACTCGATCCCCTCATTGTCTCGGTGGCTCGACGGGCCGGGGTCATTCGCACGAGTGGAGTCGCAACGCGAACGACGGCGATCGTTCTTCGCCTGCGTTTCGATCTCCAGACTCGAACCCGGCAGGCCGAGCGGACATCGCTGGCGGAAGAGGTCCGCATTCTTGGCTTCAGCGGGTCACCAGACGCCCCGACGTGGCTGCCCGTGGAGGACGCAGATCGACTCTTGGACCTTCGGCCCAGCGGAAATGTCATGCCGGAGCAGGCTGCCGAATCGCTCGAGCGCGTGCTTGCAGGACTCGACTTGCTGAGGCCGGCGATCGACAGGTTCGCGGCCGCCCGCGCGGCCGATCTCGCCGCTGAGCACGAGCGCGTGCGGGACGTCGCGGACCTCCGCGGAAGAACAACAGTCACGCCGCAGCTCCCGGTCGATGTCCTGGGGATTTACGTCTTCCTGCCCGCTCCGCCTGTCTGACGATGGAACTTCACCGACACCGAGTCAGTACCTCCGTCCGAACGGAAGGCGGCCTGCTGCCATCCGACCTTCTTGCCAAGATCGCTGCCGTCGATCGCGACGTTCCCGGTCTCAGCGAGGCTGACTTCGGACTTGAGTCGGGCGACCGCGTTCGCGAGGCAATCACCAGGAGCTGGAACAGACTGGTTGGTGCCTGGGCGGCTCTCGGGGCCGCCAGGGTCGCCGCGACCAATGATCGCGACCCACTCACGAGCCCCACGCGCGAGCGATGGCTTCTGCCGCTCTTCGAGGAACTCGGCTTCGGCCGTCTGGCGACGGCCCGTGCGATTGAGATCGAAGGTACTTCGTATCCGATCAGCCACGCCTGGATGGAACGGGTGCCGATCCACCTCGTCGGGTTTGGAATTGAACTCGACCGTCGAACTCCCGGCGTTCGAGGAGCGGCCGGTGCCGCACCCCACGCGCTAGTTCAGGAGTATCTGAACCGTTCAGACGCTGCCCTCTGGGGGATCGTCTCCAATGGCCGGCTCCTTCGTCTCCTGCGCGACAGCACCTCCCTGACCCGGCAAGCATTCGTGGAGTTCGATCTCGAGGCGATCTTCGAGGGCGAGCTCTACGCGGATTTCGCCCTGCTCTGGAGCGTTTGTCACCGGACTCGGTTCGAAGGTGCCAAACCCGAAGACTGTCTGCTCGAACGCTGGAGCAAGAAGGCTGCGGATGATGGGACTCGGGCTCTAGACCAGCTTCGGGGTGGCGTGGAGAAGGCGATCGAGACCTTCGGTGCCGGGTTCCTGGCCCACCCATCCAACGGCGCGCTCCGAG
>DATCGT010000401.1:0-9872 GCA_036508775.1 Tepidiformaceae bacterium
CCCGAGCTGGACAAGCCCATCGGCGACCCTGCGCGCGGCAGCCAGGTGCAGTTCACGGTATTCGACACCCGGGCGGACCGCCACAATTGCCTCCGACTGGACCGCCAGGACGAGTTCATAGAGGTCGCGCTGTACGCCCGAGAATGCGGGACTCACAGGGAACGTGCGAGTGACGTCGGCAGCGTAGCCCGCACGTTCGGCGGCGGCGTCGACCAGGACGAGGTCGCCTGGCCCCAGGACCCGGCCGGAAGGCGCGAAGTGGAGGATCGACGCGTTCGGGCCACTCCCAACTATCGAGCCGTAGGCCGTCCGCTCGCTTCCCGCCCGGAAGAACTCGGCCTCAATCTCGACCTGGAGTTCACGTTCGGTCATTCCCGGCCGAGCGAGGCGGATCCCGGCCAGGTGCCCGGGACGGGTCGCATCAACGGCTTCGCGCATGAGGGCCAGCTCGGCGTGATCCTTCGCGCGGCGTGATTCCGAAACCCGGTCGCTGAGGCGTGCGGATAACGCTTCGTCGATCTCCAGTTCGAGCGACGACCAGTTGGTGACGCCGTATTCCGATGAGCGAGCTTCGAGATCATGGTTGCCGATCATCGCGAGTGTTTCGGCGCGATGCGCCTCCAGCCACCGGCCAAAACCCTCGGCCGGGAGAACGCGGTCGAGGCCGGACTGGCGACCTAACTCATCGAGACTCACCCCGTCGCCAACCCAGACGCGCTCCTCTTGCGAGGCGACGGGTGCGAACAGCGTCCACCCCTCGCCCGGATCGAAGGTGAGGATGGTGCCGGGCGCGGCGATCCCCGACAGGTAGTAGTGCTCCGCGTGAGCGTGGAAGTCGTGCGTCTGATCGGTGCCGGCAATCGGAACAGGCAGCCCCGATGGCACAACGACCGCCCCCCGCGACAGCCCCCATGCGCGGACAATGCGGTCGCGGCGAGCAAGAAGGAGTACTTGATCCATCTAACGAGAGTGTAGCGAAGGACTCGACGACGGGCCCGGGTGGCTAGCGATACCGCTCGGAAGCCCGCGCGAGGGATTCCGCGACCTGCACACGAAGTTCCTCGGGCTCGATTACGAGCGCTTCCGGGCCCCAGCTCCGCACCCAGGGGATGAACTCCAGGAGTGCCGGGAGCCGCATCTCCAGCTCTACGCTCCCGTCCGCAAGTAGCTGAAGGCGTTGCGATGGGTGCCAGGTCGTTTCCTCGATGCGGGATGCAACTGCGGGGGAGAACACGACTTTGACGTCGTAATGCTCATCGCCGTCGGCGAAGACGACTCCCCAGCTATCCGCGAGCTTCTTTAGGATCTCGACGACATCGTTCGCGACGAAATGACGGCCGGTGCCCTCGACCTGCTGGATTCGATCAACTTTGAACGTACGAATGCTGCCGTGCTCGTGGCTGTAGCCGATAACGTAGGTGGCGTTGCCCAGGGCCGACGGCTCAAGAAGGTACGCGTCGAAGTCCGTCTGGCGGATCTCGCCTCCCGAACTCTGAGAACGGTACCGAATCGTCACTGTCATGCTATCCGCCCAGGCCTCCGTGAGGCGTCGCAGGATCTCCTGGCGGTCTTTGTTGGGCGGGCGGCGCCGGAGTTGGTCGGCGGTGGCCTGCACCTGGCGCCCGACGGGGTCCGGAAGGGCCTCGGCGATCTTTTCGAGGGCAGAGATCCCGTCCAGGTCGCGCTCATCGGCATAGCGGTAGAAGAGGCGGGCAGCGAGAAGGAGGGCCCGGGCTTCTTGCAGCGTGAGCCGGACGGGACCGAGGGGCGCGGAACCCGGCATCAACCGGTAGCGACGGCCGGGCACGTCCTCGAGCGGCAAATTGTTGTCGATCTGGAGGTGGGCCAGGTCCCTCTGGATGGTGCGTGGGCTGTAGCCGGTCTTGTCCGCAATCTCGCGGACAGAGAGGCCGCCCGGATAGCGCCGGAAGAGGCGATCAATTTCAAATAGCCGGGTGGCCCGGCGAGTCTGCTCGCTCATATCCGCCCCGTACTTTCCGTTCGGTAGACCGGCGTAGTTTAGGAGAAACCGCGACCAATTTTGGGCTCGTTTCGCGACAATCGCTGTCGTATTGGGCAAATAAGGGAAAACTTCTACGACAGCGCGATAGGCGAAGCTCGTTTAGGATGATCCGAATGGCAAAAGGATGGGAATTCGGAGGCCTTATCCACGTCGCGGCCGAGGCGATCGGCGAGCCCGGACAACGCCGCTTCCGCCTCCGGGCGATGAACGCATCCGGCGACACGGCAGCGATCTGGCTGGAGAAGGAACAACTATCGGCGCTCGGTGAGGCCATCGGTAAAGTCCTCCAGGATGAGGACTACCGCTATTCCCCGGTGCCGCTCGACGACCAGGAGCCCGCTCCCGTGTTCCCGCTGTCGGCGGCCGCGGACTTCCGGGCAGCCCAGCTCTCTCTTGGCACGAACTCGGCTGAGAAGCGGCTGGTCCTGATCGCCACGGAGTCGGCAGATGCCAGCGATCCCGGCGAGGTCGTCTCCATGCAGATCGACTTCCGGCGCAGTTACGAACTCCGCCGCCAGATCACCGACGTTGTCGCCGCTGGCCGGAAGCCCTGCCCATTGTGCGGCGGGCCGATGGATCCATCAGGGCACGTATGCGTGCGATCCAATGGACACCAGCCTCACTGAACAGGTCTACCCGGCACTGCTCTCAACCGCCCGGCGTAGCTGAAGGCGCCTGCGTGGCATGGGGAGGCGTCGCCGTCGCGGGCGGTAACTGGGTTGACGTCGCCGATGGGTGCGCCGTCGCGGACGGAGGAACCGTAGCCGTCACCGACGGATGCGGAGTCGCGCCAGCTGGCGGAGTAGTCGTCCCCGCGGGCACAGCCGTTTCGGTAGCCGCTGGTGTTTCCTCATCGAATCCCGGCCCAACGGCCGACCCGGGCGGTATGTAGGAGGGAAGGGGCGGCAGCCCCTCCGCAGTCGGGGTGATAACGACGCTACTGTCGGGGCCGACCGCTTCGATGAAGATCGGCCCGCGGTTGAAGGCCACCTCTGTACCCGACAGGTCGTAGAAGCGGGTGCGCCCGGCCCGATCGGCCTTCTGCCAGGTCGCCGTGATTTCCTTGCCATCGAGGAAGATGGTCGCAGTCCCTGAGCCGATCTGGTCGAGGAGGACGTGCCCGGATTCATCGACCACATCCCATGGCACCCGCATGACCACGACATTCGTGAAGCGAAGCTGTTGATTGGTCTGCCCATCGAGGTCCGGCCCCCCGGACTGGAAGCGCAGGTAGGTGTGTGAGGCAGGATCCCACTTCCACTGCTCCATCTGGGACGGGTATAGATCGCCGCTGAAGTCGACCTGGATGCCGCCAGCCGGGGCAGCCCCGGCAGTACCTTCGCCATCTGCCTTGAAGAGCCAGGAAGCGAGCGGCGGCGCCGGGGGCAGGTCGAGCGTCGAAGCCACCTTCCTCAGCGCGTTCGTCCCCGTCACGAGGTTGTGGGGCGCGTAGCGCTGATCATCGCGATAGAAGGCGGCTGACGGCTCGGGGTCGAAGGCATCCATATCGGCGATGCCCCACTCGACGATCTGCCCGGCCGCGTTGGCTTCGCTATCGATGGAAGCGCTACCCGCGTGGGCATAGAGCGCACCCAGCTCATCGGCCCAGATCACGAAGGGCGTCCTGGCCGACCGCACGGGCTCGATGTAGTCAGCCTCCTGGCTCCAGTAGACAGCCATGAACCGGGTGATCCCACCTTCACGAAGGCCTCGTATACGAGGTCCGCCCGGTCCATGCCGCTCTGCGGGTACGCAGCCTCGTTGTTGTCGATCATGACGGCGATCGGACGGAGGTCCTTGCGGGCATTCCACTCGGCCTCCGTCATCCATGCGCCGTCGATGAGCCCGGCGAATCGCACAGGGGTCGGCGCTGCCGTGGGGCTCGATCCGGGAACATCCGTCGGGGAGGGCGTAGCGATGGCCTGGGCTGGCGCGGATGAGGATTTGCCCATCCCGAAGGCAACGAACGCCGCTGACAGCCCAACGATTGGGAGTAGAGCCAGGAACCAGAGGTAGCGGCGGTCGAGCAACCAGGGGGGCACCCGCGGATGCTACGAAGGCAGGTCTCTGGTGGCAATGAACCGGGCCCTTCGCGGCCTCGCCTTTACGGGCACCGAACCCTTCACCCGGTGATAGCGACATCGTTCCATGGAATCGATGGTTGCGAATGGCGAAGCGCGACGGCACAGTGACTCAATGAAGCGAATTGGCATCCTGACGAGTGGGGGCGACGGGCCCGGAATGAACGCTGCCATCCGCGCCGCCGTGCGGACGGCAACCGTCCGCGACGTGAGCGTTGTGGGCTACATGGACGGCTACACCGGGCTGATAACCGGTGAGTTCCAGGAACTCTTCGACCGTTCCGTCGGCAACGTCATCCAGAGGGGTGGCACGATCCTCGGAACCTCGCGATGCCCGGAGTTTCTCGACGCCGGGGTCCGTTTTATGGCCGTCCAACAGATGCGAAGGGACGGCGTGGAAGGGCTCGTCATCATCGGGGGCGACGGCAGCTTCCGGGGCGCACTCGCCATCGAAGCCGAACACGGAGTCCCGATCGCGGGTGTACCCGTCACCATCGACAACGACGTCTGGGGAACTGAGGAAACGATCGGGTTCGACACCGCTGTGAACACGGCGGTGATTGCCATCGACCATGTCCGCGATACGAGCGAAGCGACCGGGATGATGTTCTTCGTCGAAGTAATGGGGCGAACCAGCGGAGCGATTGCTCTCCACACGGCCGTTGCGGCCGGTGCGGCCGGAGTACTCGTCCCCGAAGCGCACGAACAGGTCGAAGAACTGGTCGAGCGCCTGAAACGCTCCATCGAACGGGGCAAACGCAGCCATATCATCGTTGTTGCAGAAGGCGACGAAGCCGGCGGCGCTTTCGCGGTGGCCCAGAAGGTGGGCACCATCATGAACCACCCGTACCGGGTCGTGGTGCTGGGACATACGCAGCGCGGCGGCGCACCGACCGCGCGCGATCGGATCATAGCCGGTGTCTCGGGCGCGCTCGCCGCGCGGGCACTCATCGAGGGACGCAGCGGGATCATGATTGGCATCCAGCGGGGGCAGGCAGTCGAAGTGGCCCTGAAGGACGTCGTTACCAACTCGCACCCGAGTCCCGACACATCGCTTCTTTCCCTCGCCCAGGAACTGGCAGGCTAAGCTCGATCGAAAAAGGAGCTGCGGCCATGGCAATGCCCGACGTCGCAACCCCCGCGCCAGGCTTCGAGTTGCGAGACCAGTCCGGGGAGTCTGTTTCGCTGGCTGTCCAGCGGGGGCGCTGGGTGGTGCTCTACTTCTATCCGAAAGACAACACTCCCGGCTGCACGAAGGAAGCCTGCAACTTCCGGGACAACTACGAGGCGATCACCGCGACGGGCGCGGTCGTGCTGGGAGTCAGCGCAGACAGTGGAGCCTCGCACACGAGGTTCGCTCAAAAGTACGAGATCCCCTTCAAGCTCCTCGTCGACGACCAGGACCACGGCGTCGCCCGGGCCTATGGCGCCTGGGGCACCAGGAAGAATTACGGACGTGAGTACGAAGGGATCATCCGCTCAACCTTCGTGATTGACCAGGAGGGGAACATCGCGAAGGTCTGGCCAAAGGTGAAACCCGACCTCCACGGCGAGGAAGTCCTCACCTGGCTGAAGGCGCACGCCACCCGCTGACGCTCCCCAAACCTTGCGACTGAGCCAGCCTCCCGTACTATCGCCGGAGGGGCCGTTCTGCCCCTCGGAGGCGTGATGTCCGAGTGCCGGATGGTCGACCGAGAGCTGAGCTCAACGCGGGGCGGCGTCCTGGAACGCACCCCTGCTCACGCCTTGCCCGGAGATCATGCCCAGTGGCCCCGGGACCGCGTCGTCGACGTGCGCCACACCCTGTTTGAGATCGCACTGGACGTATCGGGGCAGAGCGTAGGCGGCACGGTGACGCACACCGTGATCCCTCTGAATGATGGCCTGAAGCAGGTCACCTTCGACGCGGTCGAGATGCAGATCGAGCGGGTGGCACTGAACGGCGCCTCCGCGAAGCACCGCTACGACGGCGTTCGCCTTTCCGTCGACCTCGGCGGACCGAAGAATCGCGGGGACCGCCTGAACATCGCCATCACCTACCGGGCCACGCCACGCCTGGGCCTGTACTTCATCGCCCCGGATGAGGCCTACCCGGACAAGCCCACCCAGGTGTGGTCGCAGGGACAGGACGAGGACTCGCGGTACTGGTTCCCCTGCTATGACTACCCGAACGAGAAGCAAACAAGCGAGATGATCGCAACCGTGCCGGGTACCTGGTTCGCGCTCTCCAATGGGTATCTCGTCAAAGAGAAGTTGAACAAGGACGGGACCCGCACCTTCCACTGGCTCCAGGACCGGCCGCATTCCAACTACCTGATCACGCTCGCCGCCGCCGAATTCGCGCGGATCGACGGGAGCAGGGACGGGCTGACAATCGACTATTATGTCGAGCCGAAAGACGTCGGGAGCGGCGAAATCACGTTCAAGAACACCCCTGACATGATCGCCCTGTTCGAGAAGATCACCGGTGTGAAGTTCCCGTGGGCCAAGTACAGCCAGGTCGTCGTGCGCGATTTCATCTTCGGGGGGATGGAGAACACCAGCGCGACGACGATGACCGAGAACATCCTCCTCGACCGGAAGGCCACCCGCGACTTCACGAGCGATGACCTGATCTCGCACGAGCTGGCCCACATGTGGTTCGGCGACCTGATGACCTGCCGCGACTGGTCCCACGGGTGGCTCAACGAGAGTTTCGCCACCTACCTGGAGATGCTCTGGGATGAGGAGCGCCACGGGCGCGACGAGTACCTGCAGGGCGTGGCCGTGAACACCGAGCTCTACGTTGGCGAGCGCTACCGACGGCCGATCGTCACGAACATCTACAACGAGCCGATCGACATCTTCGACCGCCACCTCTACGAAAAGGGCTCTGTCGTCCTGCACACGCTGCGAGGCGTGCTTGGTGACGACCAGTTCTTCCGCTCGATCCGACGGTACTGCGCCGACAACCAGGAGCGGAGCGTCATCACGCAGGACCTGGCCACGGCTATCGAGGCTGAGACCGGGCGAAACATGGACTGGTTCTTCGACCAGTGGGTGTACCGCCCCGGGCACCCGGCCTTCGAGGTGACCTGGAGCTGGGATGACGCCGCCAGCCTGGCCACGGTGACCGCAAAGCAGACCCAGAAGACCGACGATGGCACACCCATTTTCCGGGTGCCCCTGACCATCGACTTCCGCACCGGGCGAAAGCGTCCGGTGGCGTTCCAGGTGGAGGTCACCGAGAAAGAGCACACCTTCGTCTTCCCGTTGGCCGAAAAGCCCGACCTCTGCCGGTTCGACCCGTACAACCGCGTCTTGAAAGTGCTCGACTTCGACAAGTCCGTAGCCGAGCTGCGCTTCCAGCTCCAGGACGACGACGACAGCAGCGGACGGGCACTGGCGGCTGCGGGACTGGGGAAGAAGGGCGGCCAGGAGGCCGTGGCGGCGCTCGAGGCGGCCGTCATGCACGACCGGTACTGGGGCGTACAGGCAGCGGCGGCGAAGGCGCTGGGCGCAATCAAGAGCACCCTGGCGCGGGACGCGTTGCTCCGCTGCCTCTCTGTTCGCCAGCCGAAGGCTCGCCGCGCGGTCGTAGCCGCCCTGGGTGAGTTCCGGGGCGAGGAATCGGTCCTGGCGGCGCTGGAGCCCCTCGCGAAGCGCGACTACTCCTGGTTTGTCGAAGCCGAAGCGAATCGGAGCATTGGCAAGCTGCGGCTACCGGGCTCGTTCGGCGTGCTTGTCGCGAATATGGACCGGCCGTCGTTCCGGCAGGTCGTCCGGAACGGGTGCATCGATGGCCTCGTCGAATTACGCGACGAACGCGGAATCGAGGTCCTGGTCCAGTCGGCGAAGTACGGGAACCCCTTCCAGTCACGTCCGCTGGCGGTCGGCGCCATCGCTCGCCTCGGGGAGTATTTCGAGGGGCGCAAGAAGGAACTTGGAGACGTGCTCGCATCCTTCCTGACCGACAAAGACTTCCGGGTCCGAGTGGCGGCCGCGAACGCCTTCCGCACGCTGAAAGACGCTTCGCAGGTGGACGCGCTCGAACTAATGGCAAAGCGCGAGCTCGACGGACGTGCGATCCGTGCCGCCCGTGAGGTGTCCGGCATCCTGCGGGCAGGCGCGAACACCGACGTGGAGGTCCGCAACCTGCGCGACGAGTTTGAGAAGCTGCGCGACGAGAATGCGAAGCTGCGAGAGCGCCTCGACAGGATCGAAGCCCAGAAGCGGTAGGAGCGCCGCTGGTCCCTGTGAGCCGGTGGGACTCTATACTCTCGGTCGATGCCTGAGCCGTACATCCTCGCCATCGACCAGGGAACAACAAGTTCCCGGGCGCTCGTCGTTGACGCGCGTGGCGCTGTGCTGGGCGTCGGGCAGCACGAGTTCCGGCAGTACTACCCCCGCCCGGGCTGGGTCGAACACAACCCGCTTGAGATCTGGGCGACGACGCACCAGGCGATGGCGGGCGCGCTGGCAGCGGCCGGCCTCGAACCGCGGCGGATCGCCGCAATCGGCGTCACGAACCAGCGGGAAACGATCGTCCTCTGGGACCGCAGAACCGGGACACCGGTCGCGCCGGCGATTGTCTGGCAGGACCGCCGTTCCGCGGAGA
Organism: Tepidiformaceae bacterium; assembly: GCA_036508775.1. GTDB lineage: Bacteria > Chloroflexota > Dehalococcoidia > Tepidiformales > Tepidiformaceae > JBGPOS01. The sequence continues at coordinate 8,702 of DATCGT010000401.1, forward strand.
TCTGCGACCAGGTCAGGGACGCCGGCTTCGAGCCGGGGATTACCGAAGCGACAGGGCTGAAGCTCGACCCCTACTTCTCGGGGACGAAGCTCACCTGGATGCTCCGCGAGAACCCGGAGTTGCGTGCTCGAGCACAGGCGGGAGAACTCGCGGCCGGGACGATCGACTCGTGGATCATCTGGAAGCTCACCAACGGTGCCCGGCACGTCACCGACTACACGAACGCTTGCCGGACCCTGCTGTTCAACATCCACACGGGTCGCTGGGACGACAATCTGTGTGGGCTCCTTGGGATCCCGGCCGCGTTGCTGCCAGAGCCGCAGCCGTCGCAGTCTTCGTTCGGGACGACTGATCCACGAATTTTCGGCGCCGCTGTACCGATTACCGGCGTCGCGGGCGACCAGCAGTCCGCGTTGTTCGGGCAGGCATGCTTCGACGAGAGACAGGCGAAGAACACCTACGGTACTGGCTGTTTCCTCCTGGCGAACGCGGGACCGCAGCCCCCAAAATCGGAGAACAGGCTCCTGGTCTCGATCGGAGCAGGTGCGGGGCCCGCCGGCCCGGAATACGTACTCGAAGGCTCCGTTTTCGTGGCCGGCGCGCTCGTTCAATGGCTGCGGGATGACCTGGGGCTGTTCGGGCGGGGCGATGACATCGCCACCCTGGCAGCATCGGTGCCGGATTCCGATGGAGTAATGATCGTGCCGGCCTTCACGGGACTGGGCGCACCCGACTGGGACCCTTACGCACGCGGAGCAATCCTTGGCCTCACCCGTGGGTCGAGCAAGGCGCATATCGCCCGGGCCGCACTGGACGCGATCGCGCTCTCCAGCGCGGAACTCGTGGGGGCGATGAACCGCGACCTCCCCCGCCCGATCCAGGAACTTCGAGTAGACGGCGGCGGTTCGTCCAACGACCTGATGATGCAGCTGCAGGCCGACTACGCGGGCGTGGCCGTCATCCGGCCGAAGCAGACCGAAACGACGGCGATGGGCGCAGCTTTCCTGGCCGGCCTCGGTCGAGGCATCTGGCAGTCCGAGGATGAAGTCGCGAGTCTGTGGCGGGCGGAACGAACCTTCACGCCGCGGATGGGCCCGGCGCAGCGCGCCGAAGCACTGAAAGCCTGGCGCAAGGCTGTTGGACGGACGCTCGGCTGGGCCTCCCCCGGATG